>CAZQYK010000234.1:0-3220 GCA_964597285.1 uncultured Spirochaetales bacterium | reverse complement strand
ACCAGCGCGGCGAGCCGGCCGTCGCGGTTCTGCCACCAGGCCTGACCGTCGGCGGCCAGGCGCTCGAAGCCGCCGGTCGCGTACGCGAGCGCGACGAGCAGCGCGAGCAAGAGCGCCGTCAGCAGCGCGCCCGACAGGACCGGCGGCAGCGGCACGCGCTCGTAGACCCGGTCCGACCACAGGCGCTGCGAGAGCGGCTCGGCTCGAGGCATCGGGTGGGGCGCGGTCTCCGAGCCGGTCATCGGGGCGAAGGCTAGCAGGGTGCGCGCTAGGCTCGGACGCCATGCGGCCCGTCGCGCTCGCCTGGCTCCCCGCGCTCGCCCTCGCCGTGCTCGCGGCCGCGCCGGGCGCGGCGCAGGAGCGGGCCGCGGGCACCTGGTACGCGCAGGCCCTGACGCGCGGCGAGGCCGGGCTCAACGTCGTGCACTTCTGGTCGAAGGACGCCGCGCTGCGCTCGGAGACGGTGATCGCCGGTCACCGGATCGTGACGATCGTCAGCGGCGAGTGGTACTACGCGTACGACGCGCTGACGGGCGAAGGGCTCGCGCTGCGTCGCGAGCCCGCGGTCGTCGCGCGCGACGCCGCGAAGCGCCGGCCCTTCGGCAACGAGTACGACATCCTGACCCGTCAGGGCGCCGAGCTGATCCGCGAGGAGGAGCTGCTCGGCCGCACGGCCGGCGTCTACCGCGTCACCGACCGCCACGGCCGCCGCGAGCTCTGGGTCACGCAGGACGAAGAGCGCATTCCGCTGCGCCTCGAGATCTTCGACCGCGACTCCGGCCAGCGCCGCACCACCGACTACGTCAACTGGCAGAGCGACCTCGAGCTGCCGGACGCGTTCTTCGCGCCCGAGGCCACCGCGCGCCTCGAGCAACTCGACTACCGCGAGTACCTGCGCCGCTCGGCCGCCGAGGGCCCGGTCGGACCGGTGCCGGTGCTGTACACGAGCCTGCTCTTCGCGCGCGACGAGGAGTAGACGCGCGCGCCGCAGCGCCCGCTACGACACCCAGGTGATGTTCGCGTCGGCGATCTTCGGCGTCGTCTCGGCGAGCACCGCGAGCTTGCGTGCGACGTCGCCGGCGATGCGGACGAAGACGCGCGCGGCCTCGGAGTCGGGCGCGTCGAGCACGATCGGCCGGCCCTTGTCGCCGCCCTCGACGATGCGCGGGTCGATCGGCACCTCGCCGAGGAAGTCGACGCCGAGCTCGCGCGCGGTGCGCTCGCCGCCACCCTGGCCGAAGATGTGATACCGGCGATCGGGCAGGTCCGGCGGCGAGAAGTACGACATGTTCTCGACGATGCCGAGCACCGGCACGTTGACCTTCTCGAACATCGCGAGGCCCTTGCGCGCGTCGATCAGCGACAGGTCGTTCGCGGTCGTGACGATCACCGCGCCCGCGAGCGGCGCCATCTGGGTCAGCGTCAGAGCCGCGTCGCCGGTGCCGGGCGGCATGTCGACGACGAGGTAGTCGAGCTCGCCCCACTCGACGTCGGTCAGGAACTGCCGCACCAGGCCGTGCACCATCGGGCCACGCCAGATCACCGGCGAGTCGTCGTCGAGGAAGAAGCCCATCGACATCAGCTTCAGGCCCGCGGCCTCGTGCGGGTGGATGCGCCGCTCCTCGGCGCGCGGGCGGCCGTGCACGCCGGTCAGCAGCGGGAGCGAGGGGCCGTAGACGTCGGCGTCCATCACGCCGACCGACGCGCCGCTGCGCTGCAGCGCGAGCGCGAGGTTGACCGCCACGGTGCTCTTGCCGACGCCGCCCTTGCCCGACGCGACCGCGATCGTGTTGCGCACGCCGGGCAGCACCTCGCCGGCCTGCGGCTCGCGCGCGCGGCCGCGCGTGTTCGCGGTCATCGTCACGTCGACGTGGTCGACGCCGTCGAGCGTGCCGACGCGCTGCTGGGCCGCGCGCTGGAACTCCTCCTTCACCGGGCAGGCCGGCGTCGTCAGCTCGATGTCGAAGGAGACGCGTCCGCCGTCGATCCGCAGGTTCTTGACGAAGCCGAGGTCGACGATGCTCTTGCCGAAGTCGGGGTCGACGATCGGCCGCAGCGCGTCGAGCACGGCGGACTCGCTGACGGGGGGCATGGGACCTCCTCGGGTCTCGGAGGCGAAAGAGCTTAGCTCGGATCGGGCTCGGGCGTGTCCGGCCCGCTCTCGGGCAGCTCGGGCTTCGCGATCAGCTCCGGGCCGGGCAGCGCGCCGGTGAGCGAGCCGAGGAACGCGCGGATCGAGGCGACCGGCTCGGGCGCGAGATCCCTGCCGAGCTGCACCGCCGCCATAATCTGGATGGCCTCGTCGAGCGTCGCGACCTGCCCGTCGTGGAAGTACGGGCCGGTCTCGGCGACGTTGCGCAGCGACGGAACCTTGAAGAAGCCCTTCTGCGCGTCGTTGCCGGTGACCTTCGCGCGGCCCGGGTCGTCGGTGGGGTACGGCCGCACGAGGCCGAGCTTCTGGTACAGGTTGCCGCCGACGCCGACGCCGTTGTGGCAGGTCGGGCAGCCGGTGTCGAGGAAGAGCGCGAGACCCTCGACCTGCTCCTCGGTGAGCGCCGCGAGGTCGCCCTCGAGGAAGGTGTCGAAGGGCGACGGCGTCAGCAGGCGGCGCTCGAACGCGCCGATCGCGCGCGCCATGTTGTCGAAGGAGATCGGGTCGTCGCTCTCGGGGAACGCCGCCGCGAAGAGCGGCGCGTACTCCGACGCGGAGACCAGCGTCTCGATCACGACGTCCTCGGACGGCATCCCCATCTCGACGGGGTTCAGCACGGGGCCCTTGGCCTGCTCCTCGACGTTCGCGGCGCGCCCGTCCCAGAACTGCGCGAAGTGGAGCGCCGCGTTGTAGACGGTCGGCGAGTTGCGCTCGCCGCGCTCGCCGCGGTGGCCGGGCGAGGTCTTCTCGCCGTCGGCGCCGTAGCGGTCGAGCGGGTGGCAGCTGTTGCACGAGATCTCGCCGCTCGACGAGAAGCGGGGGTCGAAGTAGAGCACGCGGCCGAGCTCGACCTTCGCGTCGGTGACCGGATTCTCCTCGCTCTCGGCGACGTCGGGCAGCGGCGCGAACACCTTGCGCGCGCGCTCCTGCAGCGCGGCGCGGTCGGCGGCGAGCGCGACCGGCTGCTGCGCGGCCGGCGCCGCGCTCTCGGGGGGCGCGGCCGGCGGCGGTGCCTCGGCCTCGCGCTCGCACGCCGCGAGGCCGAGCAACGCGATCGCGGATGCGGCC
>CAZQYK010000233.1:0-3816 GCA_964597285.1 uncultured Spirochaetales bacterium | reverse complement strand
CCTCTTCCGCGAGCGCCGCCGCGCGTCGGTGCGCATCGACCGCATCGACGGCGAGCCGGCCTCCCGCTCTCCGGCCGCGCCTGCGTTCGCGAAGGCCGGCTTTCGCGCCGACTACAAAGGGCTCGTGCTCGAGCGCACGCGGTCGTAGGCGGCACCGTGCAGCGCCAGCCGTCGCGCTCGAAGACGCGGTGGGCCCGGCTCGGCCGGTGATGCCCCAGCCACTCGCCCAGCGCGTGCTCGAGCATCGCCTCGAGCGCCTCGCCTCGTGTTGGACGGCGCCCCGTGCGCCGCTCGATTCGCCGCCGCACGGGGCACAGCACCGCACGGAAGAGCCCCCTCCCCGCCGGTTCGTCCCGTGCGGCAAGCTCGCCGTATGGGCTCGGCCGTCGCCGGTCGCCGAGCACGGAGGGAGCGTGCGCGAGCGCCGTATTCCGCTCTGGGCCAAGGTCTCGTACACGCTGCTCGTGGTCGCGGTGGTGCCTTCGTACGGGGTCCTGCTCGGGCCGGCGAACTTCCTCTGGCTCTCCGACGTCGCGCTGATCGGGATGCTCGCCGCGCTGTGGCTCGAGCAGCGGCTCGTCGCGAGCATGATGGCGGTTGCCGTGCTGCCGCTCGAGATCGCGTGGAACGTGGACGCGTTCGCCGGCCTGCTCGCCGGCGACGCTCCCTTCGGGATCGCGGGGTACATGTTCGATCCCGAGGAGCGGCTCGCGATCCGGATCCTCTCGGGGTCCTTCCACGTCGCACTCCCGATCGTGCTGATCGGAACCGTGGCGCGCCTGCGCTACGACACGCGAGCGCTCCGCTACCAGACGCCCCTCACGTGGACGATCCTGATCGCGAGCCGCTGGCTCGCTGGGCCCGCCGCCAACGTCAACTTCACCCACGGCTTCGGCCTCGGCTCCGGCGACCCCTGGACGCCGCTTCCCGGCGCACTGCACCTGGCGCTCCTGATGCTGGGGATCCCACTCGCCGTCCATCTCCCGACCCATCTCGTCCTGCGAGCGGTCTTTCCGAGGCGGCGTTAGACCGATGACGACCGGCTTCACCCTCCGCGAAGCGCTCGCCGAAGGGCTCGAGGGGCAGGCGCAGCGCGTTCGTCAGGAACGAGACGGCGTGGTACATGCCGGCGGTGTAGACGAGCTCGAGGCGCTGCGGGTCGTCGAAGTGCTCGCCGAGCGCGGCCCAGCACGCGTCGGAGACGTCGGCCGCGTCGTGGAGCTCGTCGCACATCCGCACCAGCGCCGACTGCTCTCGTGTCCAGACAGGGTCGTCCCAGGTCGCGTGGACGGTCGCGCGCAGCCAGTCGTCGCCGAGCCCGAGCGGGCGGGCGAACGCCGCGGCGTGCACGCCCCACTCGTACTCGGAGCGGCAGCGCGCGGTCGTGCGGTGGATCACGAGCTCGCGCGCGCGAATCGGCACCGGGCCGCGGTCGAGGACGCCGGCGCGCATGAAGCGCGGGAAGATCCGGTCGGAGCGCGCGAGCGTGCGGAAGAGCGCGAGCGGCTCGGTGCCGGGCGGCATCACCAGGTCGAAGAGCTTCTGGACCTCGGGCCGGTAGGGCGGGTCGATCGGCGCGATGCGGGGCGTCACGGCGGCTCCTTGTCGCGGGCGCTATGGAAAGCGTAGCAACGGCGCCGGTCCGTCGCTACGATTTCCGTAGCCCTCGCGTCACGCGCGTATACTGGCCGCCGCCGTCGGGAGGTCGGAGGGCGGGATGCGCGGAAGACGGATCGGCGCGCTCGGCGTCGCGGCGGCGCTCGGCGCCGGGCTCTGGGTCGCGACGCGCAGCGCGCCGCCCGAGCGGGTCGCGCCGCCGGCCTCGGCGCCGAAGGACGCGACACCGCGGCCTGCGGACTCCGCGCCGCCGCAGGCCTCCTTCGAATCCGACGCGCTCGCCGCGCTGCCCGAGCTCGAGCGCCGGCGCGAGGCGCTCGCGTTCCGCGACGGGGTGCGCGCGTTCTTCGACGGACACGCCGCGCTCGCGCCCGACGAGCGCGAGCGCCGGGCCGCCGAGATCCTCGCCGGCGTCGACGCGCGCGAGCGCGACGGCCGCCTCGTCCCGGCCGAGGCGCTGATGCTGCGCCTCGCGCTGCTGCGCGCGACGATCGACGACCCGGCCGTGCTCGACCACGAGATCGCCGTGCGCGTCGACGCGTATCGCGAGGCGGCCGAGCGCGCGCGCACCGCGCGCGCGCCCGACCCGCGCGACGGGGTCTACCGCGACGGCCAGGCCGCGATCGTCCGCGAGGTGATGGCGCTCGACGAGATCCCGGACGGCCTGTCGCGCGAGGCCTACCTGCGCGAGCGGCTGCGCGCGCTGCGCGCAGAGGTCTATGCGCCGGAGCCGGGCGAGGCCGAGGGATCGCGCTAGAGCCCCTGCTGCAGCAGCGCGTCGATCGCGATGTAGACCGGGTTCGGCGGCTTCTGGAAGTCGCTCGTCGTGTCCTCCTCGGACGCCTCCATCACCGGCCCGGAGCCCTCGAGCACGTTCTCGATGAAGTCGGTCAGGACGAGCCCGTCCTCCTGGATGTCGCCGTGCTCGAAGTCGACGATCGTCGTGCAGTGGCTCTCGTTGAGCGCGCGGTAGCGCGGCAGGTAGTAGCCGAAGTTCGGCAGCGGCTGGAGCGTCTCGACGAGGTTCTCGGTGTCGAGATACCAGCGCTCGTGGATCAGCAGCTCCTTCACCTCCTGGCTCGGGGCGTTCTCGATCTCGGGGTGGAAGCGCTCGTACGAGTAGGAGGAGTAGTTCAGATCCTCCCAGAAGTGGGTCTGGCCCATCCGGTCGCTCGGGTACTTCGCCGCGAGCGCGGCGTAGATCGTGCCGAGGTCGTTCGCGTCGAGCAGCGGCAGGCGGCTCGCCATGTACGGGATCGGGCCCGCGTCGAGCCCCCAGACCTGGCGGATGTGGGTGTGCAGCGGCACCGACGGATGCTCGGCGGGGTCGCCGCCGATCGGCGCCGAGAAGGCCGGGCCCGAGTCGTCGAGCAGGAAGCCGAGCGTCGGCGCCATGTGGCCGCGGATCGCGTCGTAGCCGGCGAGCGCGCCGATGCTGCCGGCGCTGCAGCCGGCCGTCAGCATCTGGCTCGGCCGCGGCAGGTGGTCGCGCAGCCACGCGATCACCGCGAGCACGTTGCGCGCGCCGTTGTGGTGCCAGACGAGCGGCGGCTCGACGCCGTTCGGGTCCTCGTAGACCTGCACCGAGTCGCCGGCGTAGATGTCGCCGGTGCAGTACGGCACGTAGACGAGATTCCACTCCTGGGTCTTGACGCGCGAGTACGGGTGCAGCCGGAAGATCAGCGGGGTGACGAGGCCCGTGGCGGGATTGGTCAGCGCCAGGTAGTCGTCGGGGATGCCGTCGGGGTTGCGCGCGCCGCGGATGCCGGTCTGGCCGCGACAGCTCGCGGCGTCCCAGCACGCGCCGCCGCCCTCGAGGTAGACGAGCGTGTTGCGCGTGTGGGGCACGCGGTTCACGAAGAACTTGAACGGCGTGCCGTTGCCGCAGACGGCGTCGGTCGACGGGTGGAGCTGGATCGTCTGCCACTCGTAGTAGCGGCCCGGCTGGAAGCCGTCGGCGAACGACGCCGGACTCGTCTTCAGCGGGTACGGTCCCATGCGCTCCGCCGACGTGACCGGCCGGTTCGGGCCGGGCGGGAAGAGCAGGTTCCACGCGGTCTGGAACGCCGAGTAGTCGCCGAGCTCGGCGGCGGCCGGCGCCGGCGCACCGGCGAGAACGGCCATCGAGGCGCAGGGCACACCGGGCAGCACGCGCCGCCTCGCGATCCTCCGGAACGTCCTGTCGGGGGGCCGGTCCAT
>CAZQYK010000232.1:0-14975 GCA_964597285.1 uncultured Spirochaetales bacterium | reverse complement strand
CCGGGGCGACTTCGAGACGGCGCCGCGCTCGCGCGGCGAGCGACCGTACCAGCGGCCACGTGTTGAATCGCTTCGGCTCGACGAGCCGGGCATCCCTCCACAGCGCGTCGTAGAACCGGCGGTTCGCGAGCACGGGCTCCGCAGCGGGCGCTTCCTTCAACGCGGCAGGTCGAGCAGCTCGGACACCGTCACGCATTGCAGCCCCTTCTCGCGCAGGCCTCGCAGGATCAGCGGAAGGGCCTGCGCGCAGGCGGGGCGATGTCGCCCCGGCCGGTCGTGGCCGTCGTGCATCAGGACGATGTCTCCCGGGTGGATCCTCCCCAACACGTGTCTTGCTACCCGCTCCGGATCGGCGTCGTGCGTGTCGCGGCTGTGCAGCGACCAGGCCACCAGGGTCAGCTGGCGTCGCGAGGCGACTCGCGCCAGCTGCGGGCTCTTGAGGCCGATCGGCGGTCGATACAACGGCCTGGCCCGGCTCCCGGTCACCGCCCTGATCGCCTGCTCACCGCGCTCGATCTCCCTGGCATGTCCGTCCGAGCCGAAGAGGTTCTGCCAGCGCGAGTGTCGCCAGGAGTGGTTGCCCAGCTCGTGTCCCTCGGCGACCACGCGTCGAGCCAGCTCTGGATGCTTCTCGAGCGATCGGCCGATGCTGAAGAAGGTCGCGCGCGCGTCGTGCCGCGCCAGCGCGTCCAGCACCGCCGGCGTCACCTCGGGATCGGGTCCGTCGTCGAAGGTCAGCGCCACTCGCGTGGTGTCGCGGGGTCCCCGCGTCACGGTCGGATACAGGGTCCTGGATCCCGGCCGCGCGACGCCGTCCGCAAACAGCGCGAGGAACCCTGCGGAGGGGATCCCCAGCGTCAACGCCGAGAAACCGAACGCGCCGACGGCGCCGGCAGTGACCGCGGCGTAGGTGGCGATCAGGATCCTGGTGCGAGTGAGGGTCAGCAAGGACCGGCCTCGCTTCGAGGGGCCTCCGTGCCGAAGCCGGCTCGTGCCCCGCCCTCTTCGTGCCAGAACTCGAAGAAATTGAACCACTGGTACGGCGCGCGGACGCACCATTCCTCGAGGGCGTTTGCGTAGCGCCGGGCGAGCTGCTCGGCGCGCCTGGTGCGCTCGCGTCGTGGGACCACGCCGGCCGGTGCGAACGGCTCGGTCGACGCCACATAGCGCCCGGGGCCCGTGCGGACGCACACGGTCAGCAACAGCGGGCATCCGAGCACGGCCTGGAGCAGGAAAGGACCGAGCGGGAAGCGGGCGCGACGACCGAGGAACGGGATGCTCAACGACCGTTCGCGCTCCGACTCCCACACGCGGTCTCCCATCATGCCCACGAACTCGCCACGTTCGATCGCGGCCTTCATCTCGAACACGGCGTTCATCGAGCCGGGCTCGAAATGGATCAGGCGCATCTCGAGATCAGGTTGCAGCCGCTCGAAGAACGCGTTGATGCGCGCGCTGTGCTGCGTGAACATGAGGACGTTCACCACGATCCCGGTCCGCGCAGAGAGCAGCCGCAGCATGTCGTAGCTTCCGAGGTGGCAGCCGAGCAGCAGACCACCGCGACGCTGGCGCGCGAGCTCGAGCAGGTGCTCGGTCCCCCGCTCGTCGATGCAGATGCGCTCTGCGTCGCCGCTCCACACGATCAGGCGATCCAGGAGGTTCTCCGCAAACTCGTGGAGGTGGCGGAAGACATGGAACCAGTTGGGCGGCTGGCCCAGGGCTGCGCGCGGCCGACGCGCCGCCCACAGCGTGCGCAGGTACTCCATCGACGCCCGGCGCGCCGCACGACCCGTCACGAAGAAGTAGGCGACGATCGGCGTGAGCAGTGCGACCGATGCCCGGCGCCCGAAGCGCCCGTAGAACCAGCGGAGCATCGAGAGCGCGGCGAGCGACCCGCGCTCCGCGATGGCCATCCATGCCCCGCGGTCGATCGAGCTCGCGTCCGCTCCACCCCCCGCCTTCCCAGGAACTCCTGCGCGTCGAGGGCCCGCGAGGGGCGAGAGGCGATCGTCGAAACGTCGATTGCGATCGAGCCGAGCACGGTGAAAAGGAATGAGCGACACGACCCCCTCTCCCCGTCGAGTCGACGAAGAGGAGATGCAGCAAACCAAACTAGTCGTGCAGGAGACACGCGGATATCCACGGATCCCGGGAGATCACCGGCCAGGCGTGTGGATTCGATCTCCAGCTGCGGACGGCTTCCGCCGTCTCCCGCCCGCGTTCGGGTACAATCGCCACGTGGCCGCGAAGAGATCTCGCTCCCCGCGGAGCTCCGGCAAGAAGCGGGTTCCTTCCGCCCAGAAGGCGGGGGAGAGAGCGCCGAAGCCGGCCGATCCGACGGACGTCTCTCCGGAGCCCGCTGCCCGCCGCGAGCAGGATACGAGGCCCTTGATCGTCGGCGTGGGCGGCTCGGCCGGCTCGCTCACCCCGCTGCGCGAGCTCCTCGCCGCGGTTCCGGCGGACGGCGGGATGGCGTTCGTCGTCGTGAGTCACCACGCCCCCACTAGTCGCAGCCTGCTCCCCGAGATCCTCGCGAAATGCACCGAGATGCCGGTGCGCGAGATCTCCGAGGAGACGGTCGCCGAGGCGAATCACGTCTACGTCGAGCCGCCCGGGTACACCGTGGCGATTCGAGCGGGAGTGCTGGGCCTCGAGCCGGCCGTCCTGCGCGGTGTGCCGCACCTGCCGATCGATCTCTTCTTCCGCGCGCTCGCCCGCGACCAGGAGAGCCGAGCCGTCGGCATCGTGCTCTCCGGCACCGGCACGGATGGCACGCTCGGGCTCGCGGCGATCCGCGAAGCATCCGGCCTCTCCCTCGTGCAGGATCCCGCGACGGCCGAGTTCGATGGGATGCCCGTGAGCGCCATCCACGCAGGCGCGTCGGACTTCGTCCTGTCGCCGGCGGAGATGCCAGCGCGTCTGCTCGCCCGTCGGCAAGAGCTCGCCTCGCTGTTGCGCGCGGACACCGCCGCGGAGATGCCACGCAGCGAGATCCAGTCGATCCTCGCGGTCATGCGGCAGCGCGGAGGCCGCGATTTCTCCGAGTACAAGCACGGCACCCTGGGTCGGCGCATCGCGCGGAGGATGCATCTCCACGGCATCCACGACGTCCGGGAGTACGCGCGCTACCTGGACCAGAGCGACGCCGAGCTGGATGCCCTCTGGCACGACTGGATGATCGGCGTGAGCAGCTTCTTCCGCGACCCGGAAACCTTCCAGGCCCTCGCATCGGCGCTGCCGGAGCTTCTCGCCGGGCGCGAGGACGGCTCCCCGTTTCGGGTCTGGGTTCCCGGTTGTGCGACGGGCGAAGAGGCCTACTCGATCGTCATGCTCCTGGTCGAGACTCTGCGCCGCCTGAAGCTGCACCTGGAGGTGCAGGTGTTCGCCACGGATCTCAACCCCGCGGCGATCCAGATCGCCCGCGCCGGGCGCTATCCCGACGGCATCGCGGCAGATGTCGGCGATGCGCGTCTCGCTCAGCACTTCACCCGGGAGGACGGCTTCTATCGGGTCGACGAGAAGCTGCGCGATCTCGTGCTCTTTGCCGTTCAGGACGCCCTGCACGACCCGCCCTTCACTCGCGTGGACCTGGTGTCCTGCCGGAACCTCCTCATCTACCTGGAGCTCGACGCGCAGCGGCGCCTCGTCCGATCCTTCCACTTCAGCTTGAATCCCCGGGGGCTCCTCCTGCTCGGTTCGTCCGAGACCGTGACCGGCTGCGAGGAGTTCTTCTCTCCGCACGAGGGGGGTTACAAGATCCACCGCCGCAACGACTCGACGTCACCGCAGCCGACGATCCGCTGGCCGGCCACGCGCAGCGAGAGTCGCACCGTCCCGGCTGGATCCCACCTCGTCGGCGCGAAGACCGATCTGGCGGTTCCGCTGAGCCGGGCGCTGGCGGAAGACTTCGGTCCGCCCGCCGTGCTCGTCGACGCGATGGGTCGCATCCAGCAGGTCCATGGGCACGTCGGCGACTATCTCGGGCTGCAGTCGGGGCGCGTCAACGTGAACGTCGTGGACATGGCGCGGGAGGGTCTCCGTGCACCTCTAGCCTCGGCGCTACGCGAAGCGGGCGATTCCGAGGGCCAGGTCGCGGAGCGAAGCGTCCGCCTCCAGGTCGACGGAGACCGGCACACGGTTCATCTGAAGGTATCGCGGCTCCACGATGCGCACCTCGCAGAGCCGCTGTTCCTCGTTTCCTTCGTGCCGGCGGAACGCGCTGCGCGCAAGCGCAAGCGCAAGCGCGTCGCGGCGGAGAGCGAGGACCGACACGGGGCAGAGCTGGAACGGGACCTCCGGGATGCCCGGAGCGACCTGCAACGCACGATCGACGAGCTCCAGGCGGCCAACGAAGAGCTCGCTTCGGCGAACGAAGAGACGCAGTCGGCGAATGAAGAGCTCCAGAGCACGAACGAGGAGCTCCAGACTGCCAAGGAGGAGACGCAATCGCTCAACGAGGAGCTCCATACCGTGAATGTGGAGCTCACGGAGAAGCTCCAGGCGCTGGAGAGAGCGACCGGCGACCTGATCAATCTCATGAACAACATCGAGGTCGCCGTCATCTTCCTGGACGGGCAGCTCCGGGTGAAGCGTTTCACGCCGCAGGCGCGCCACGTCGCGCACCTGCTCGACGCCGACATCGGACGACCGCTGGCCGACCTGACCACCCACCTCGACTACCCGGATCTCCTGGCGGATGCGGCGAGCGTGATCGAGACCCTTCACGCGTCGGAGACGCAGGCGGCCGCTCCCGACGGCAGCTGGTACCTGGTGCGCATCCGGCCGTATCGTTCCTCGCGAAACGTCGTCGAGGGCGTGGTCGTCACCTTCTTCGACATCACGGATGCGAAGCGCACCGCGCGTCTCGAGGCGGCGCGCGTGTTGGCGGAGAACATCGTGGACGCGGTGCGCGAGCCCTTCCTGATCCTGGACGAAGAGCTCCGCGTCTTGCGGGCCAACCGCTCCTACTATCACTTCTTCCGAGTCGAGCCGGCGCAGATCGACGGCCGCCCCATCGGCGATCTCGGAGGCCATCAATGGATCATTCCGACCCTGCGCGAGCGCCTGGAGAAGGCCTTCCAAGACGGCACGGGCTTCGACGACTTCGAGGTGGAGACCGAGTTCCCCCACCTCGGGCGACGCAGGCTGCTCTTGAACGCCCGCCCCTTGTCGCCCCAGGACGGCGCCACCGCCGAGCTGGTCCTGCTCGGAATCCAGGAGATCCAGGGGCCGCAGACGGAAATCTCGACGCGGGAGGTCATGGACTCGTGAGCACCAGACACCGTACGCACCCGCCCGACTCGCTCCGGGCACGGGCCGAGCGCAGGATGGCGCAGACGGCGCCCGTCGACCTGGAGAATCTCACGCCGGACGAGGTCCAGGCCACCATCTACGAGCTGGAGGTCCACAAGCTCGAGCTGCAGCTCCAGAACGAGGAGCTCCGAGAGGCACACCGTTTCGCAGAGGAATCGGAGCATCGCTTCCGACGTCTCTACGATTCGGCTCCGACCGGCTATCTGACCCTCGACGCCGACGGAACGATCGAGGAGGCCAACCGGTCCGCCTCGCTGATCCTGAAGACTCCGCACTCACGCCTGATCGGGACCCGGCTCTCGGCGTTCGTGGCGGCTCATTGCCAGGATCGCTGGCACCTGGCACGCCGCGATCTGCTGGAGGGTCGAATGCGCATGGACCTCACACTGGAGATCGTGTCCGCCGAGCGAGGCGCGATCGACGTCCAGATCGTGGGCATGTCGACCGACGCGAGGAGCGTCGAGCCGAGACAGCTCCAGCTGGCCTTGATCGACGTGACGGAGCTGCGCAGGACGGAGCGCGCATTGCAGGCCGCCCTCGCAGCGGCGACGCTGGCCGAGGAGAGGGAGCGCCGGAAGCTGGCATCGGACCTGCACGACGACGCCGGCCAGCTGCTGTCGCTGGCGTCGCTAAAGCTGCACGCGCTGGAGGATTGCCACGAGTCGCAGCGCGGCGCCCAGATGGCGGAGCTGGAGAAGCTTCTCGGGGAGGTCCGCCGCCGGATCTCCTCGCTGAGCTTTCAGCTGAGCCCTCCCCTGCTGCACGATGTGGGGCTGGTCGCGGCGATCCAGTGGCTCGCAGAGAGCCTGGAGGCCAGCCATGGCCTGACCGTGAACATCATCGAGGAGCGCGAACTGGAGCTCGACGAGAACATGCGCGTCACGTTCTATCGGGCGGTTCGCGAGCTGCTCCTCAACGTGGTGAAGCACGCGGGTGTCAAGGAGGCGCACATCCGGATCTCGAGGGAGGGAAGCATGGCGCGAGTCGCGGTAGAGGACAACGGCGTCGGCATGCCCCCGAGAGCCAAGCGCTACGGCTTCGGTCTCCTGGCGCTGCGCGAACGAGTCGAGAGCCTGGGTGGGTCGCTGGAGACCCGGGGGACTCCGGGCCACGGGACCACGGTCGTGGTGATGCTTCCGACCACGCCTCTTCGAGGAGACGAACGATGATGACCCGCATCCTGCTCGTGGACGATCATGAGTTGATGAGAGAGGGGCTGCGCTCGATCCTCGAAGGAGAGGGCGACGTGGAGATCGTCGGAGAATCCGCCAGCGGCCGCGAAGCCGTGGCGCTCTCGCGCACCCTCGAGCCGGACATCGTGGTCATGGACGTGGGCATGAAGGATCTGAATGGAATCGACGCCACCCGACAGATTCGGGCCGAGCTCCCGAAGGTCCAGGTGATCGCTCTGTCCAGTCACTCGGACGGCCGCTACGTGACCGCCATGCTCGAGGCGGGCGCCTGCGGCTACGTGCTCAAGGCCAACGCCTACGCCGACCTCCGAAGAGCTCTGCAAGCCGCACGGCAGCACAAGACCTTCCTCTGTCCAGAAGTCACGCGGGCGGTGGTGGACGCCTCGCTGGGCGGAGCCCAGAGGGGAGTGGAGCCGTCGGTGCTGTCCGATCGCGAGCGGGAGGTGCTGCAGCTCCTGGCCGAGGGGCTCTCGTCTCCACAGATCGGCCGGCGCCTCTACATCGCCACCAGCACGGTCGAGACGCACCGGCGCAGCATCATGCGCAAGCTGGCCATCCACAACGTGGCGGATCTGACGAAGTGGGCGATCCGCAACGGCCTGACCGAGCTCGAGAGCTGAGCGAGCGCGAATCCCGAGGACCCCACGAAGCGAATGGCGGCGCCGGAGCGACGGCAACCGAGTGATTCGATGACCGCGCTCGCGGACGCACCAGGCGCTCATCTCGACTCGTGCGCAACCCCGGGCAGCGCGTTCTGCTCCAGCAGCTCGTACATCCTGTCGGTATCGATCGGCTTGGCCAGCCTCCCGTCGAATCCAGCGCACCCGGCCATCCGACCGGAGCTCCCGTCTGCGAAGCCGGTCACCGCGATGAGAAGGACCTTCCTGTCGCGGGCCCACGACCGGACGCTCTGCGCGACCTCGTAGCCGGTCATGTCCGGGAGCCCGAGGTCGACGAGCATGGCGTCCGGGTTCCACGTTCGCGCCTTGTCGATCCCGTCCGCTCCGCTGCAGGCGCACAGGGTCTCGGCGCCCATCCTCCCGAGAACGAGGGCGAGCGAATCCGCAAAACCCGCGTAGTCATCGACGATGAGAGTACGGACGCGCCGCGAGAGTCGCGGAATGGATCCTCGCCGCGCTTCGGGCCCCGTGTTGCCCACCGCTCCCACGGGCAGTCGCACGGTGAACGAGCAGCCCTGCCCCGGCCCCTCGCTCTGCCCCGAGACGGTCCCGCCGTGGAGCTCCACCAGTCCCTTCACCAGCGCGAGTCCGATCCCCAGACCCCCCTTCGTCCCGTCGAGCTGGACGAAGGGCTCGAACATGCTCTCGAGGTCCTCCTGCCGAAATCCGAGCCCCGTGTCGCGAACGCCGAAGACGACCTCGTCGCGGTCGCGCAACCCACTCACCTCGATCCGGCCGCGCTCCGGCGTGTAACGCGAGGCGTTCGAGATGAGGTTCGAGACGACCTGCGCAAGTCGCGCCGGGTCTCCCTCGACGTACAGACGCTCGGGCAGACAGAGCACCAGCCTCTGCTTCCTGTCGTGGATCTCCGCCGCGACCCCCTCCGTCACCGATCGAACCACGGCGACGAGATCGGTCGGGACCTTTCGAAGCTCGACCTTGTCGTAGGTGAGCCGCGACATCTCGAACAGACCGTTGGCGAAGCTGGTGAGCCGCTGGAGCTGGGATCCCATCCTGGCATGGATCGGATCGACATCGTCCACGCTACCCCGGAGGAGCCTCAGCTCGAGATCCAGGGCCGCGAGGGGATTGCGAAGCTCGTGTCCCACCGTGGCCAGAAGGAGATCCATCCTCCGGTCCTGCTGCTCGTCGACGGACGTCTTCATCCGGAGCCCCCCCGCACTTTCCACGCCACTCACTCTAGTTCGGAGCAGGAGGCGTCCGATATCCCCGGAAGCATGGATACGGGGAGACGAAATCGCGGAAATGGCCGATTCTCGGTGTGCGGACCCGCGTGCAGGCCCGACGTGACACCGCCCGAAGTCACCCGCTCAGCGAGCCCCCGCAGGAACGGTGGCCCGCGGTTCCGGGACCCGCGCCGGCCTGCTGGACTCAGCTCAGCGCATGCTTCACGTCGTCGATGACTTTCTCGGCCTTCTTCTTGACCTTCTGCGCCGTCTGCTTGAGCTTCCCGGCAGACTGGTCCAGCTTCCCCTTCCGCTCGAGCTTCTTGTCGCCCGTCAGGACTCCGGCAGCCTCCTTCACGCGTCCCTTCGCTTCGTCGGTCTTTCCGCTCGCCATGGCTCGACCTCCTGATCCGTCCGATGGGATCGCGTGCGAGCGTAGCCCACGCTCGCGCTCGTTAGGTGCGCGACCCACTCACGCGCGCACCGGTTTCGACTCCCGGACAGTGCCCCGCCCGTCTGCGGCGATCTTCGCTGACCCGATCCCTCGCTTTCATCGCTCGAACTACTGCCTTCCGGGGATGGCCCGCACCCGGCGTCTCCGAGAGAATCCCGCCTGGGCGCGAACCTTGCGTTCTCGTCCCTCGGTTCCACGAATCCTTCAGGAGCAATCACCATGTCCTCCCGAACTCATTGCTCGCGCTGGGCGTCGATCGCCGTCGTGGCGACGCTCTCGCTCTCTGCGCCCGCATGGGCCGCCTCGCGGCCGGATGCGTGGATCACCACGAAGGCCAAGATCTCACTGCTCACCACCGCGGACGTATCGGGCACTGCGATCCACGTCGATACCACGGATGGTCGCATCACACTGCACGGCAGTGTCGGCTCCGAGCGGGAGAAGAACGAGGCCGCTCGGATCGCCCGCGGGATCGACGGCGTCCGCGAGGTCCGCAACCTCCTGCAGGTGGTCCCCGAGCAGGTGGTGGATGCCATGAAGGTGTCGGACGCCGACCTGAAGACCCGGGTCGAAGCCGCCCTCGCGGCGGACGAGGCGCTCGGGAAGAGCAACATCCGCGTGACGTCGGTGAATGCAGGCGTCGTGCTGCTCGAAGGCGATGCGAAGACGTTGAGCGACCATCGCCGGGCGATCGAGGACGCCGCCGGCGTGGATGGAGTCGTGCGAATCGAGAGCAGCATCGAGAGCCCGAACGAGCTGGCCGACGCCGAGATCTGGCAGGAGGGAGGCACGGATGCCGCCATGGCGGAGAACTCCGCGGCTCGAGACATGTGGATCACGAGCGCAGCGAAGCTGCGTCTGATGTCGAACTCGGACACACCCGCGCTCGAGATCAACGTCGACACGAGCGACGGGATCGTGACGCTGTTCGGGACCGTGCCGTCGCAGCAGTCGAAGCAGGCCGCTGCCAGCGAGGTCCGCAAGGTCCATGGAGTCCGGGACGTGAAGAACGACCTCCAGGTCGTCGCCGAGGCGAAGGCGGAGCGGGTCGCCGCAGAGGATGACGATGTCCGGTCGGCCATCGAGAAGCGCCTCGAGGCGCGCGGCGATCTCGCGGGCTCGGACATCGACGTGGAGGTGAGCAACGGGGTCGCGCGTCTGACGGGAAGCGTCGGCAGTCAGGTCGACCGCGTGACGGCGCTGACGGTGGCGCGCGCCACCTCCGGCGTGCGGGCGGTGCTGGACGACCTCACCCTCGCGCCGCCCGAGGTGAGCGCACGCTGACACCCCTGCCGACCTGGGTGAGAAGTACGGGCTAGGTCAGGCGCGCGAGGCCGCGTCGGGCGGGTCGAGCGACGCCGCGAGCGCTTCGGCGTCGGGCACGTGCAGCACGTCGTCGTCGAGCGCGACGAGGCGGCGGTCGAAGAGCTGGTGCAGCGCGCGGTGCGCCTCGAGCATCGACAGCCCGGCCGATTCGGCGAGCTCGGCGAGCTTCACCTCGACGCGCAGCCCCGAGCCGCTCTCGGCGGTGCCGTGGCGGATCAGCGACTGCACGACGGGTCGCATCAGGTCGTCGACGCCGAGCGCGGCGAGCCGCCGCTCTGCCTCGATCAGCCGCGACACGAGCACGCGGATCATCCGGATCGCGATCACCGGCTGCTCGAGACACATCGCCTCGAGCGTCTCGCGGTCGAGCGCGATCACGCGGGTCGTGTTCACCGCGATCGCGCGGGCCGAGTGGCGCTCGCCGAGCACGACGCCGAGCTCGCCGAAGAAGTCGCCGGGCCCGAGCCGCGCGACGACGCGTTGGCCGCGCTCGTTCTCGCGCACGAGCTCGACCTCGCCGGACTGGATCACGTAGAGCTGGTCGCCGGGGTCGCCCTCGTCGAAGACGGTCTCGCCGGGCGAGAGCGTGCGCTGGTAGTAGCGCTGCACCCCGACCCGCGTGTCCCCCGCTTCCACCCGACCCCTCCGATCCCCCGCGGCTCGCGCCGGCGCCGGGGCCCCGGCGGCGGGTCCCCACAGGGATCTTCGACCGCCAGCCCGGGCCGCTTGAGCGGGCCGCGGCGCCCTACCGGTCGGCGTCCGCGCCGCCGACCCACGGCGCGATCAGCGCCTCGACCTCCTCGGCGCTGTGCACGCCGGCGACCGCAGCGGCGATCGCGCCGTCGGGTGCGACGACGACGAGCGTCGGGAAGCCGATCGCGCCGAAGCGGCGCGCGAGGTCCTCCTCGGCGCCGACGAGCACCGGGTAGTCGGCGCGCGCCCCGTGCTCGGCGTTCTCCTCGGCCCACGCGCGCACCTCGCCGGGCGTCGCGCCGCCGACCTCGATGCCGAGCACCGCGAGCCGGCCCGAGTCGCGGTGGCGCGCCCAGACGCGGTTCAGCTCGGCCGGCTGGAACACGCAGGGGTCGCACCAGGTGGCCCAGAAGTCGATCACGACGGTGCGCCCGCGCAGGTCCGCCATCCGCACCGGGCGCCCGTCGAGGTCGGCGTGCTCGAAGTCGGGCGCAGTCGATTCCGGCGGCGGCCCGCACGCGACGACGGCGAGCGCGAGCACGAGCCGCGCGACCCCGGCCGCCTTCACCGCAGCGCCTTCTCCGCGCTGGTGATGAAGTCGTTCAGGAACTGGAAGCGGCTGTTCAGCGCGGTGAAGCGGTCGGTGACGAGCAGTGCGCCGACCGCGACGAGCACGAGGCCCGACGCGATCTCGAGCTTCCGGAAGTGGCGCCGGATGCGCGCGAAGCCGACGAAGAACCACTTGATGCTCCAGCCGGCGAGCAGGAAGGGCACCGCGAGCCCGGCCGAGTAGACCATCAGCAGCGCGACGCCCTGGAGCGCGGTCTCGCGCGCGCCGGCGACGGTGAGGATCGTCGCGAGGATCGGCCCGATGCACGGCGACCAGCCCAGCGCGAAGCCGGCGCCGACGACGGCCGAGCTGACGAAGCTCTGCCGGTTGATCCGGAACTGGAAGCGCGTGTCGCGGTAGAGCGCGCGGATCGGCGAGATCCCCATCATGTGGAGCCCGAGCACGACGATCACGACGCCGGCGATCTGGCTCGCGCCGATCTCGAGGCCGAACAGCTCGAGGCGCCACGTGCGCACGGCGTGGCCGAGCGCCACCGCGCCGACCCCGAGCGCAACGAAGACCGCCGAGAAGCCCGACACGAAGCCGAAGCAGGCGCGCATCACGCGGCGCCGCACCTCGGCGTCGCCGTGGCCCTCCTGGAGCTCCTCGACCGAGATTCCGGAGATCAGCGACAGGTAGGCCGGCATCAGCGGCAGCACGCACGGCGACAGCACCGACAGCAGGCCGGCCGCGAACGCGAGGAAGATGTCCGGAGCGGCGTCCGACCCCATCGCGTTCGAGAGCAAAGCACCTCGCCGTGGCCGGTGCCAGAAAGGCGGCCGCCGGGGCGGGAGACCGACGCGGGGGCGCCCCGAGGCGCCCCCGCGCTGCGAGGATCCGAATAGTCCTCTTCGACGAAGACCGCGGCCGCCGGCGCGGCCGCGGCGTGCTGCACCTCGCGGTACTGCGGCTTCTGACCGTAGAACTCGAGCGTGCGCTCCATGCGGATGTGCTCCGGCGTCACCACGTAGTCGCCGCGCACCGCGGCGGTGATCACCGAGTCGAGCACCTGCGGGTCGCCTCCCGAGAGGCCCCACGACATGCCGCCGAACAGCAGGCCCAGCGTCGCGTACGTGAGCTTCACCGGGCCGTAGATCAGCGTGCTCAGCGCGGCGAGCGCGCCGATGCCCGCCTCGTTGCTGAGACCGTCGCCGCTCTCGGACCAGGACGCCGAAGGCGCCGCCACCAACGCGAGGACCAGCGCGGCACCGACCGCACTGCGTCGCATACGATCCATCGTCGAGCCCATCATCCAACCTCCCCCATCTCGTGGCCCTCCGGCCCCGTCCGGCCGGAAAGGCGCGTTCTGGCGCGGGATCCCGCCCGTGTGCCGGGCGCAATCAAACGCCGGTTCCCCCCGTCGGGAAGAATGACGGGCTCCGGGGCGGCGTCAAGTGGCGCGCAGGGCTTCGGCGCGCGGAGACCTGCCGCTCAGAACGCGCGCTTGGTGTCCAGCAGGACCGTGACCGGGCCCACGTTGACGAGCGCGACGTCCATCGAGGCCTGGAAGCGTCCGCTCACGACCGCGACGCCCTCGCCGCGCGCCGCGGCAACCAGCGCGTCGATCAGCGGAGCGGCGCATTCGGCCGCGGCCGCCGCGGCCCACGACGGCCGCCGGCCCTGGCGCGCGTCGCCGAGCAGCGTGAACTGCGACACGACGCCGAGCGTGCCGCCGGTGTCGAGCAGCGAGTGGTTCATCCGGCCCTCGCCGTCGTCGAACCCGCGCAGGCCGACGAGCTTGCGCGCGAGCTCGGCAGCGTCCGCCTCGCCGTCGTCGCGCGCGACGCCGACCAGCGCGAGCAGGCCCTCGCCCATCCGCGCCACCTCGTCGCCGCCGACCCGCACCGCGGCCTCGCGCACGCGCTGCACGACGGCCCGCAGCGCTAGATCTCCTGCTGGCGCGCGAAGCGGCCCTCGTAGCGGGCCCTGCCCTCGGTGCGCATCAGCACGATCTGGCACAGCCGCACGCCGGCGTGGATGCGCAGCGGGTGGCCCGACACGTTGCTCATCTCGAGCACCTGGCGGTTGTCGACGCCCGGCTGCACGAAGGCCGAGGTGACGTGGATCATCAGCCCGAGCCGCGCGAAGCGGCTTCGGCCCTCGAGGAAGCCGCACAAGTCTTCGGGCAGCCGGATCCGCTCGCGCGTGATGCCGTGGATCGTCTTGCCGGGCGCGAGCACGAAGGGCTCGGCGAGGCTCTCGACGCGCGTGTGCTCGCGGTAGTCGGAGTTCGCGAGCAGGTCGATCGGCCGCTCGGGATGGCGGTCGATCACGCGGATCTCGTCGCCGAGCGTCAGGTCGATCGACGCGGCGCCGAGCTGGTCGGGCTCGAAGGGCGAGATCGCGAGGCGCCCGGCGTCGAGCTCGGCGCGGATCGCGTCGCGCGTCAGGACGGTCATCGGGGCTCCAGGGCGTTGGGCGGCGCATGATACCGTATGTGCATGTCGCACCCGTTCTTCGCGCCGCCGCGGCCGATCGCGATCGGGCACCGCGGCTGCGCGGGCGAGCTGCCGGAGAACACGCTCGCGTCGTTCGAGCGCGCGCTCGCCGACGGCGCCGCGGTGATCGAGAGCGACGTGCACCAGACGCGCGACGGCGTGCCGGTGCTGATCCACGACCCCGACGTCGCGCGCACGACGGACGGCCGCGGCGCGGTCGACGAGCTCGACTGGAAGGACCTCGCGCGGCTCGACGCCGGGCACCGCTTCGCCCGGCCCGACGGGTCGACGCCCTTCCGCGGCGCCGGCCACCGGATTCCGAGCCTCGCCGAGGCGCTCGACGCGCTGCCCGGCGCGCGCTTCAACCTCGAGCTCAAGCACGACGCGCCCGGCCTCGTCGAGCGCACGCTCGCGCTGCTGCGCGAGGTGGGCCGCGAAGAGACGACGCTCGTGACCGCCGGCGACGACGGGCTGATGCAGCGACTGCGGCGAGCGGTCGCCGAGAGCGAGTCGCGCGTCGCGCTCGGCGCGAGCGCCGGCGAGGTCGCGCGCTTCGCGCTCGCGGCGCGCAACGGCGCGGCGCCGCCGCCCGGCCCGATGGCGCTGCAGATCCCGGCCGGCTTCGGCGGCCGCCCGCTCGCGACGCCCGAGCTCGTGCGGGCCGCGCGCGAGGCCGGCGTGTACCTCCACGTCTGGACGATCAACGACCCCGACGAGATCGAGGCCCTCCTCGAGCTCGGCGTCGACGGCATCGTCTCGGACTTCCCGGCGCGCGTCGTCGCCGCGGCGGCCGCGCGACGCGAGGACGGTTGAGCGACGCCCCGGGCGGACGCTCGAGCGACGCCCGGGTCGGATGCTCGAGCGACGCCCCGGGCGAGCCGTCGGCGCACGTGCTCGCGCAGCTCGAGCGGCTGCGCGACGCGCTGCGCCTCGGGCCGGTCGTCGACCTCGCGTGCGGGCGCGGCCGCAACGCGCTCGCGCTCGCCGCGCGCGGCGTCCCGGTGCTCGGCGTCGACCGCGACGCCGGCCACCTCGCCGAGCTGCGCGCGGCGGCCCGCGCGCGCGCGCTGCCGGTCGCGGC
>CAZQYK010000231.1:0-8040 GCA_964597285.1 uncultured Spirochaetales bacterium | reverse complement strand
CGGCCGCCGGCTCGCGCTCAAGGTGCTCTACCCCGGCGTCGAGCGCTCGGTCGCGGTCGACCTCGCGATGGCGCGCCTCGCGCTGTGGCTCTTCGACTTCGTCACCGTCGCCGACCTGCGCGAGGTGCACCGTCAGCTGCGCGACTCGATCCGCGGCGAGATGGACTACGCGCGCGAGGGGCGCGCCGCCGAGGAGATCGCGCGCAACCTGTCGGCCGACCCGGAGCTGTGGTCGCACCTGCGCGTGCCGGAGATCGACTGGAAGCGGTCGACGCGGCGCGTGCTGGCGATGGAGTTCGTCGACGGCGCGAAGATCAACGACCTCGAGCGCGTCGGGCGGCTCGGCGTCTCGCGAGAGGACCTCGTCGCGTGGGCGGGCCGCGCATTCCTGCACATGATGTTTCGCGACGGCTTCTTCCACTGCGACCCGCACCCCGGCAACCTGATCGTCGACGGCGAGGGGCGCATCGCGATCGTCGACTTCGGCATGAACGAGCGGCTCGAGCCGCGCGTGCTGGCCGCGGTGCGCGACCACCTGCGCGCCGTGGTGCTGCGCGACCCCGACCTCTACGCGCGCTCGCTCGTCG
Organism: uncultured Spirochaetales bacterium; assembly: GCA_964597285.1. GTDB lineage: Bacteria > Myxococcota_A > UBA9160 > UBA9160 > SMWR01 > JAHEJV01. The sequence continues at coordinate 7,453 of CAZQYK010000231.1, read as the reverse complement.
CCGCCGGAGCGGTCGAGGCCGGCGACGCGCCGATCGTGCGCGAGATCGCGGGGCTCGCGTTCGACCCGGCGCTCTACAACCTGACGCCCGGCGAGATGGTCGCGCTCGACATCCCGCTGCACTTCCGCCGGCTGCGCGGCCAGCTCGAGCGCCTCGGGAGCTTCCGGCTGCCGCCGGGCGTCGTGATGTGGTCGCGCGCGCTGTCGATCCTGTACGCGCTCGTCGTCGAGCTCGCGCCGGGGCTGCGGCCGCTCGACCTCTTCGGCCCCTACGTGCTCGAGTTCCTGCAGCGCCCTGCGGAGCCCGAGGCTGCTGCGACGCCGTCCGTCGAAGGTGTAGGATCCGCCCGCCGATGAGCGTCGCCGCCGAAGACTTCAAACAGGGCCTCGGCCGCTGGGCGACGGGCGTCACGATCGTCACCGCGCGCGACGGCGAGCGCGTGCACGGGATGACGGTGTCGGCCTTCACCGAGGTGTCGCTCGACCCGCCGCTCGTGCTCGTCTGCGCCGAGCTCGGGTCGAACACGCTGCCGCTGATCCGCGACGGCGGGGTCTTCGCGGTGAACATCCTCGCGCGCGACCAGGAGGCGCTGTCGACGCGCTTCGCGTCGAAGCGCGGCGAGTGGCAGCGCTTCGACGGCCTCGAGACCGGCGTCGGTCGCACCGGCTCGCCGCTGCTGCGCGGCGTCGTCGCGAACCTCGACTGTCGCGTCGTCGCCGCGCACGAGCACGGCGACCACGTGGTCTACGTCGGGCAGGTCGAGGAGGTGCGGCACTTCGACCGCGAGCCGCTGCTGTACTTCCGCGGCGCGTACGCCGGGCTGGAGAGCTAGCCGCCGCGATCGCTACGCGGCGTCCTCCATCTCCGGCGTGTACTTGCCGTAGCGCGCGGCCCCGTTGCAGCGGGCGCGGTGGTAGTAGGCCTTCTGCGCGGCGGCGGCGTTCTCCTTCTTGCCGCCCCAGGCCTTCAGCGCCGGCGCCTGGAGCGCGCGCCCGTACGAGAACGACAGCTCCCACGGGCCGCCGCCGAGCTCGTTCATCTTCGACAGGTGCGCCGTGGCCACCTGGTCGCTCTGGCCGCCCGACAGGAACACGATGCCGGGCACGGCGGCCGGCACGACGCGCCGGAAGCAGTGCAGCGTCGCCTCGGCGACCTGCGTCACGTCGGCCTGCGTCGGGCACTCGCTGCCGGAGATCACCATGTTCGGCTTCAGCAGGATCTGCTCGAGCGGCACGCGCTGCGCGTGGAGCTCGGCGAACACGCGCTCGAGCGTGCGCTCGGTGACCTCGAAGCAGCGCTCGAGCGTGTGTGGGCCGTCCATCAGCACCTCGGGCTCGACGATCGGCACGAGGCCGCCCTCGACGCACAGCGCCGCGTAGCGCGCGAGCGCGTGCGCGTTCGTCGCGAGACAGTAATCCGAGGGCAGGCCGTCGCCGATCTCGATCACCGCGCGCCACTTCGCGAACTTGGCGCCGAACCCGCGGTACTCGGCGACGCGCTCGCGCAGCCCGTCGAGGCCCTCGGTGACCTTCTCCTTCGGCGAGCCGGCGAGCTGCTTCGCGCCCTGGTCGACCTTGATGCCCGGCATCACGCCGGTGCGGGTCAGCAGCTCGACGAGCGGCGTGCCGTCGGCGGCCTTCTGGCGGATCGTCTCGTCGAAGAGGATCACGCCGGAGACGAACTCCTCGGCGCCCTTCGTGCGGAAGAGCAGCTCGCGGTAGTCGCGGCGGTTCTCCTCGGTGTTCGGCGTGTCGATCGACTTCAGGCGCTTCTCGATCGTGCCGGTGCTCTCGTCGGCGGCGAGGATTCCCTTGCCGGGCGCGACGATCGCGCGCGCGACCTCCTCGAGCGAGCTCTGGGCCATCGTGTGGGTCCTCCGGTCGTGGTATGGCGGTCCGTGGAAGTGCCCGCGAGGCGCCGGTCGGCGACCTCCGGGACGCCCCGCGGCCCGATCGGCCGCCGGGGCGGCGCGGCGCGAGCGCAGCTGGTGCGGCAGAGAGGATTCGAACCTCCACGGGGTTGCCCCCGCCAGCCCCTCAAGCTGGTGCGTCTACCAATTCCGCCACTGCCGCACGGGCCGGGCGCGGAGCATACCGAAAGCGCCCGCCCGGACAATCGAGAACGGCCGGCGAAGCGCCCGTCGCAGCGGGCGAATTCGCTACGGCGCCGCGTCCGGCGCCGCTCCCTCGGCGGGCGCGTCGGCCGCGGCCTCGGGCGCCGTCTCGGCCGGCGCCTCGCCGGGCGCGACGCCGAACTCCTCGAACGGAGACGGTGCCGGCGCCGCCTCCTCCTCGATCGCGCCGTCCTCGAACAGGCGCCCGCCGGCGCCGGTGATCCCGAGGTACGAGAGCGACAGGCTGGTCAGCATGAACACCGCCGCGGCGGCGCTCGTGAGCTTCGTCAGGAAGTTGCCGGCGCCGCGGCCGCCGAACATCGTCCCGCCGCCGCCGCCGCCGAACACCGCGCCCACCTGCGCGCCCTTGCCGCGCTGGAGCAGCACGACGGCGACGAGGAAGATGCAGACGATCACGTGGAGCACGGAGATCACGACGCTCATGTCGACCCCTGGCGGGCGCGGCTAGCCGCGCGGCGCCGGCTGGAAGTGGACGATCCGGGAGAATGCCTCGGGATCGAGGCTCGCGCCGCCGACGAGCGCGCCGTCGATGTCGGGCTGCGCCATCAGCGCGTCGACGTTGTCCGGCTTCACCGAGCCGCCGTACTGGATGCGGATCGCGTCGCCGGCCGCGCCGAAGCGCGCGCGCAGCTGCTCGCGCACGCGCCCGTGCACCTCCTGCGCGATCTCCGGCGTCGCGGTGCGGCCGGTGCCGATCGCCCAGATCGGCTCGTACGCGACGACGAGCTCGGCCGCGCGCTCCTCGGGCAGGCCGGCGAGGCTGCCGTCGAGCTGGCCCTCGATCACCGCGAAGGTGCGCCCGGCCTCGCGCTCCTCGAGCGACTCGCCGACGCAGACGATCGGCACGATCCCGGCGGCGAACAGCGCCGCGGCCTTGCCCGCGACGCCGGCGTCGGTCTCGCCGAAGAGCGTGCGGCGCTCGCTGTGGCCGACGATCGCGTAGCGGCAGCCGAGCTCGACGAGCATCCCCGGCGCGATCTCGCCGGTGAACGCGCCCTTCGGCTCGGCGTGGACGTTCTGCGCCGCGAGCGCGACGTTCGAGCCGGCCAGCGCCTGGCCCAGCCGGTCGAGCGCGGTGAAGGGCGGGGCGACGACGACGTCGACCGCATCGGCGTCCTTCACGAGCGGCACGAAGCGGACCGCGAAGTCCGCGGCCTCGGCGGCCGTCTTGTGCATCTTCCAGTTCGCCGCGAGGATCGGTCGACGCATCACGCTCCGTGGCGCTCCAGCGCGGCGACGCCGGGCAGCTCGAGGCCCTGCACGTACTCGAGCGAGGCGCCGCCGCCGGTCGAGAGGTGGGTGATGCGATCGCCGAGGCCGAGCTGGGCGATCGCGGCCAGCGAGTCGCCGCCGCCGACGACGGTGGTGGCAATCGACTCGGCCGCCGCGCGCGCGACCCGCTCGGTGCCGCGCGCGAAGGCCGGGATCTCGAACACCCCCCTCGGGCCGTTCCAGAAGAAGGTGCGCGCGCCCGCGATCTCGCGGGCGTAGCGCTCCGCCGTCTCCGGCCCGATGTCGACGCCCATCCAGCCGTCCGGGATCTCTCGGACGACGCGCGTCGGCGTGCCGGCCTCGACGCGCTCGGCGACGACGTGGTCGGTCGGCAGCAGCAGCCGGCGCCCGGCGCGCTCGGCGCCTTCCATCACGCGGCGCGCGTCGTCGATGCGCTCGCGCTCCATCAGCGAGGTGCCGACCTTCTCGCCGCGTGCGGCGAGGAAGGTGTACGACATCGCCCCTCCGATCGCGAGCACGTCGGCGTGCGGCGCGAGCGCCTCGAGCACCGCGAGCTTGTCGGAGACCTTCGCGCCGCCGAGCACGACCATCAGCGGGCGCTCGGGCTCGCGGACGACGCGCAGGTGCGCGAGCTCGGCGGCGAGCAGAAGGCCCGCCGCGACGTCGGCGACGTGCGCGGTGATGCCGGCCGTCGACGCGTGCGCGCGGTGCGCGGTGCCGAAGGCGTCGTCGACGTACGCGTCGCAGAGCGCGGCGAGCGCCTTCGCGATTTCGGGGTCGTTGCGCCCCTCGCCGGCGTGGAAGCGCAGGTTCTCGAGCAGCAGCAGCTGGCCCGGGCCGAGCTCGTCGGCGGCGCGCGCCGCGTCGGGGCCGATGCAGTCGCTCGCGAACGAGACGCCGCGGTCGAGCAGCCCGGCGAGGCGCGAGGCCACCGGGCGCAGCGACAGCTCGGCGCGGCGCGCCCCCTTCGGGCGGCCGAGGTGCGACGCGACGATCACCCGCGCGCCGGCCGCGAGCAGGCGCTCGAGCGTCGGCAGCGACGCGCGCACGCGCGTGTCGTCGCGGATCGCGCCGTCGGCAAGCGGGACGTTCAGGTCGGCGCGCACGAATACGCGCCGGCCGCGCACGCCGCGGGCGATCAGCTCGTCGAGACCGGCGACGGCCATGCCGCCGCGCTAGCGGCCGATCTTGCGCGCGAGATCGACGACCCGGTTCGAGTAGCCCCACTCGTTGTCGTACCAGGACAGGATCTTCGCGAAGTTGCCGTCCATCACCTTCGTGCTGAGCGCGTCGAGGATCGACGAGTGCGGATTGCCGAGGAAGTCGACCGAGACGAGCGGCTCGTCGGTGTACTCGAGGATGCCCTTCAGCGGACCCTCGGCGGCGCGCTTCATCGCCGCGTTGATCGCGTTGGCGTCGGTCGACTTCTCGAGCTTCACCGAGAGGTCGACGACCGAGACGTCCGAGGTCGGCACGCGCATCGCGTAGCCGTCGAGCTTGCCCTTCAGCGCCGGCAGCACGAGGCCGATCGCGCGCGCAGCACCCGTGCTGGTCGGGATCATCGACACGCAGGCCGCGCGCGCGCGGCGGAGGTCCTTGTGCGGGAAGTCGAGCGTCACCTGGTCGTTGGTGTAGGCGTGGATCGTCGTCATCCAGCCGTTGGCGATCCCGAACTCGTCGTGCAGCACCTTCGCGATCGGCCCGAGGCAGTTCGTCGTGCACGACGCGTTGGAGACGATCTTGTGCTTCGCCGGGTCGTAGGCATCGTCGTTGACGCCGAGCACGATCGTGACGTCGGGGTCGGTCGCCGGCGCGGTGATGATGACGCGCTCGGCGCCGGCGGCGAGGTGCTTCGACGCGCCCTCGCGGTCGGCGAAGATGCCGGTCGACTCGATCACGAGCGACGCGCCGAGCTTCTTCCAGGGCAGCTTCGCCGGGTCGCGCTCGGCGGTGACCGGGATGCGCACGCCGTCGACGACGATCGAGCCGTCTTCGGCGGCGACCTCGCCGGGGTAGCGGCCGTGGATCGAGTCGTACTTCAGCAGGTGGGCGAGGGTCTTCGCGTCGGTCAGGTCGTTGATGCCGACGATCTCGAGGTCGTGCCCGCGCGCGGCGCGGAACACGAGGCGGCCGATGCGCCCGAAGCCGTTGATGCCCACCCGAATCGCCATCGCGTCGCTCCTCCTGCTGCCGGAAGGACGAGGATCCTAGCCCTTCCGATCCCAGGGGGCAGCCGTCGGACCCGGAGAGCGGCAGAGGCTTGCCCCGCGGCGGGGATTGGCCGAAAAACCCCCGCGTGGGAGGCGCGCGTCCGAGGCCGGAGAGGGGGCCGGGCCCGGCCGGTCTTTCGGACCGGCAGCGGCTCGCGGTGGCGGCGTCGGTCGTGCTCGTCGCGGCCGCGGCCGGCGCGTGGTGCTCGACGACGCTGCGCGGGCGCGACGCGGAGCGCGCGTCGCACCCGCAGGTGGCCGGGCGCGTCGCGGTCGAAGGTCTCGAGCGCGAGCTGCGCATCGACCGCGACCGCCGCGGCGTGCCGCACGTCGACGCCGGGAGCGACGGCGACGCGTTCTTCGGGCTCGGCTATGCGCAGGCGCAGGATCGGCTCGCACAGCTCGTCGCGCTGCGCCGCCGCGCGCACGGCACCGCCGCGGCGCGCTACGGCGAGCACGCGCTCGACGGCGACCGCGTCGCGCGGCTGCTCGACTTCCGCGGGCTCGCCGAGCGGCAGTGGGGCGAGCTGCCGGCTGCGGCCCGCCGCGCGCTCGAGTCCTACGCCGCCGGCGTGAACGCGCGCCTCGCGCGCGTGCGGGGCCCCGACGAGGCGCCGCCGCGCGGCGTCGAGCCGGACGACCTCGAGCCGTGGCGCCCGCAGGACTCGCTCGCGCTGTTCAAGCTCTTCGCCTGGGCGCAGAGCGACACGATCGACGCGAGCCTCGTGCTCGCCGACCTCGTCGAGAAGATCGGCCCGATCGACGCCGGCCGCTTCTTCCCGCCCCGCGAGGAGCGCGAGGAGCCGGCGACGCGCAAGACCGCGCGGGTCGCGCCGTGGGTCGAGCGCGGCGCACGCGCGCTGCACGCGGCGCTCGGGCTCGCCGGATACGGAGCCGGCAGCAGCGCGTTCGTGCTCGGCGGGGCCCACACCGACAGCGGCCACGCGGTGCTCGTCGCCGACAGCCACTTCGAGCCGACGGCGCCGGCGGCGCTCCACCTCGCGCACCTGCGGGCGCCCGGGCTCGACGTCGCCGGCGCGGCGCTCGGCGGCGTGCCGGTGTTCTGGTGGGGGCGGAACGCGGCGCTCGCGTGGGCCTGCGTCGATCCCGGCGTCGTCGTCACCGACCTCTACACCGAGACGCTGCGCCGCGGCGGCCGCGAGTTCCACGACGGGAAAGGTTGGCGTCCGCTCGACGAGCGCCGCGAGGAGATCGTCGTGCGCCGCGGGCGCGACCAGACGCTCGTCGTGCGCCACACGACGCGCGGCCCGCTGCTGCCAGCCGAGGCCGGCGCGGTGCGCGAGGCGATCTCGGTGGCCTGGACCGGCGCGCGCAGCGAAGGCGCGAACGGGGTCGCGTCGCTGCTCGGCGTCGCGCGCGCCACCGATGCGGCCGGCGTGCGCCGGGCGCTGCGGCGCCACCACGAGCCGCCGATCGCGCTCGTGTTCGCGACGGCGTCCGGCGAGGCGGCCCTCCAGGTCGCCGGCTGGATCCCGGAGCGCTCGCTCGCCGCGCAGCTGCTGCCGCTGCCGGGCCGCGCGCGCTGGTACGCGTGGGACGATCCGGTGCCCTTCGACGCGCTGCCGCGCGCCGAGCTGAGCGAGCGTCGCGGCTTCCTCGTCGCGGCCGACCAGCCGCTGCGCGCTTCCGAAGCCGCGGGCCCGGTCGACGCCGTCTGGCGCAGCGGCGCGCGCGCCGCGCGCCTCGAGGCGCTGCTCCGCGGCGCCGCGCGCGACGGCGCCGACCTGCGCGCGCTCGCGTCGCTGCTCGCCGACGAGCGGCTCGGTCGCAGCCGGCGCGCGATCGACGAGGCGCTCGCACTGCTCGGCGATGCGCCGCTCGGCGAGGAGGCGGGCGAGCTCGAGCGCTGGCTGCG
>CAZQYK010000230.1:0-7007 GCA_964597285.1 uncultured Spirochaetales bacterium | reverse complement strand
GACTTCAGGGGCTCGGTGGTGACGCCCCTCGACGAGGAGGCCGTGCGTCGGGCGGTGCGCCGTCTCGCGCGGCAGGGCATCGAGTCGATCGCGGTCTGCTTCCTCTTCTCCTTCCTGAATCCCACCCACGAGCAGCGCGTGCGCGAGATCATCCGCGAGGAGCATCCCGGGGCGCGCATCTCGCTCTCCCACGAGGTGATGCCGACGGCGCCCGAGTTCGAGCGCACCTCGACGACGCTCGTCGACGCCTACGTCGGCCCGGTCGTCGCGCGCTACCTCGAGCGCCTCGAGCGCGCGCTGCGCGAGGCGGGCTTCGGCCGCGACCTGCTGATCATGCAGAGCAACGGCGGCATCATGACCGCCGATCAGCTTGCTTCGCGCGCGGTCGCGGCGCTCGGCTCGGGCCCGACCGGCGGCGTGCGCGGCGCGTGCGCGGTGGCCGGACGCTCGGGGGTGCGCGACTTCATCGCGATCGACATGGGCGGCACGAGCTACGAGGCCTGCCTCGTCCGCGGCGGCCAGCCGACGATCCGCAGCTTCTGGAACTGGCAGCACCGCTACCTCGTCGGCCTGCCGATGATCGAGATGCACTCGATCGGCGCCGGCGGCGGCTCGATCGCGCGCGTCGAGGCGGGGGCCCTGCGCGTCGGGCCCGAGAGCGCGAAGGCCGACCCCGGGCCGATCTGCTACGGCCGCGGCGGGACGCTGCCGACCGTCACCGACGCGAACGTCGTGCTCGGCTACATCAACCCCGAGGCGCTGTGCGGCGGCGAGTTCAAGCTGACGACCGACGGCGTGCGCGAGGCGATCCTCGATCAGGTGGGCGGCCCGCTCGGTCTCGACGTCGTCGAGGCGGCGCACGGCATCTTCCGCATCGTCAACGCGAACATGGCGAACGCGATCCGGCGCGTGTCGTCGGAGTCGGGCAACGACCCGCGCGACTTCCACATGGTCGTCTACGGCGGCAACGGCCCGGTGCACGCGCCGCGCCAGGCCGAGGAGCTCGGGATCCGCAAGCTGCTGGTGCCGAAGACCTCGCCGGCCTTCTCGGCGCTCGGCCTGCTGATCGCCGACTACGTCGTCGACCGGCAGCGCTCGTACATCGCGCCGTCGAGCCAGGCGTCGCACGAGCGCGTCAACGAGCTGCTCGAGCAGCTCGAGGCCGAGGCGCTCGCCGAGCTGCGCCCGGCCGGGCTCGGGCGCGGCGACCTCGAGTTCCAGCGCTTCGTGAACCTCTGCTACCCGGGCCAGACCTTCGACATGGCGGTTCCGGCGCGCGCGCGCGACGGCCGCATGACGGCCGCCGACCTCGAGGCCACCGTCGCGGCCTTCCACGACCTGCACGAGGAGCTGCACGCCTACGCGGTGCGCGACGAGGAGCCGGTGCTGCGCGCGGTGCGCGTGCAGGCGCTCGGCCGCACCGAGCCGGTCGAGGTCGGCGCGAGCGCGGCGGCCGCCGGGCCGCTCGCCGACGCGCTGCGCTCGCGCCGTCCGGCGTGGTTCGACGGGCGCTTCGAGGACACGCCGGTCTACGACGGCGACCGCGTCGGCGTCGGCCACGCGATCGAAGGCCCCGCGATCGTCGAGGAGCGCTTCACGACGATCGTGATCCCGCCCGGACAACGCGCCGAGCTCGACCGCACCGGCAACTACGTGATCACGCTTCCCTAGAGACCTCCGAGGAGACCATGACGCAGCCGAAGGTCCGCGCCGACGGACTCATCGACCTCGACACCAGCGACGTCGACCGCTGGATCGGCAAGCCGCTCGGCGGCGCGCGCCTGATCGAGCCGATCGTCAAGAACGACCTGCGCCGCGGGGCGCAGGGCATGGCGAACCCGAACCCGCTCTTCTACGACGACGACTTCGCCGCCGAGAGCCGCTTCGGGCGGATGGTGGCGCCGCAGTCCTTCGCGGTGTGCACCGACACGAGCCACGGCGCCGGCCCGGCGATCCAGGGCGTGATCCCCGGCCAGCACATGATCTTCGGCGGCGACGAGTGGTGGTTCTTCGGCGGGCGCATCGAGCCCGGCGACGTGATCCACCACGACCGCATGCTCTTCGACTACAAGGTCGCCGAGACGAAGTTCGCCGGGCCGACGATGTTCTCGCGCGGCGACACGACCTACATCAATCAGCGCGGCGAGGTGCTGTGCAAGCAGCGCTCGACCTCGGTGCGCTACCTGGCCGAGAACGCGCGCAAGCTCGGCATGTTCAAGGACAACGTGCCGCGCACCTGGACCGACCAGGAGATCGAGGACCTCGAGAAGCGCAAGCTCGAGTACTACCAGAGCTTCCTCGACCTCGTGCACGAGAAGCGACTGTTCGTGAAGGTCGGCGACAAGCTGCCGACGCGGCCGATCGGCCCGCACACGATCGCGACCTTCACGACCGAGTGGCGCGCGTACCTGATGACGGTGTGGGGCGCGTCGCGCGAGTACGGCGAGAGCTCGACGCTCGAGGCCGGCTGGCTGCCGGAGATGTCGCGCGACAAGGAGGGGGCGAAGATCGACCCGACCAACGCCGACGGCCTCTACAAGGGCCCGTCGCGCGGCCACGTGCAGACGCGCTACGCGCAGCTGATCGGGATGCCGCGCGAGTACGGCTACGGCGCATCGATGGGCGCGTGGATCCTCGACTACCTGACGAACTGGTGCGGCGAGTGGGGCTACGTGCACCACTCGAACATGCAGTACCGCGCGCCGGCGCTGTCCGGAGACGTGACCTACCTGAACGGCGAGGTCGCCGCGCTCGACCACTCGGGCCCGCTCGGGCCGATGGCGACGGTGAAGGTCGTGATGACGAACCAGGACGACGTCGTGATGGCCAGCGGGCAGGCCGAGATCGAGCTGCCGCGCCCGTGAGCGGGGGCGGGCCCGCGCCCGGCGATCCGCGGCTGACCTTCGCGCGCTTCCTCGCCGACGTCGCGGCGCGGCACGGCGAGCGCGTCGCGGTGGTCTCTCCGGAGCGCACGCTGCGCTACGCCGAGCTGCGCGCCGAGGCGCGCGCGCTCGCGCGGGCGCTCGTCGGCGCCGGCGTCGTCAAGGGCGCGCGGGTCGCACTGTGGATGGCGAACGGCCCCGACTGGATCGTCGCCGCCCATGCCGTCACGAGCCTCGGCGCGGTGCTCGTGCCGGTGAACACCTTCGCGACGCGCGCCGAGCTGTCGCACGTGCTGCGCCACAGCGACGCGTCGCTGCTGCTGCTCCAGCCGGCGCTCGGCAAGCACGCGTTCCTCGACGAGCTGCTCGCGGCCCACCCCGAGATCGCCTCCGGCGTGCCGGGCCGGCTGCGCGTGCCGGCGCTGCCGCAGCTGCGCCGCGTGTTCAGCTCGGGCGGCGCCGCGCCGCGCGGCGGCGTCGAGGCCTGGGACGCGCTGCACGCCCTCGGCGCCGACGTCGACGACGCGCTGCTCGACGCGATCGCGAGCGAGGTGGAGCCCGGGGACGACGGGCTCGTGATCTACACCTCGGGCACGACGAGCCAGCCGAAGGGCGTCGTGCATACGCAGCGCACCGCGGTGTTGCAGGGCCACCGCTTCGCCGAGTTCATGCGCTTCGGGCCCGACGACCGCGTCTTCACCACCTATCCCTTCTTCTGGACCGCCGGGATCGCGATGTCGGTCGGCGGCGCGTTCGCGGCCGGCGCGCGGGTGCTGACGCTCCCGATCTTCGAGCCCGGCGCGGCGCTCGACCTGATCGAGCGCGAGCGCGCCACCGCGGTGCACGCGTGGCCGCACCAGCACAAGGCGATGGGCGAGCACCCGAGCGCGGCCGGCCGCGACCTGTCGTCGCTCTCGAAGCTCGACTACAGCTCGCCGCTCGCGAAGCTCGCCGGGATCGAGCGCGACGTCTACGGGGTCGGCGCGTCCTACGGGCTCTCGGAGACCTTCACGATCTGCAGCGCGATCCCCGCCGACGCCCCGGTCGAGCTGCGCCACGCGTCGAGCGGGCGCCCGTGGCCGGGCATGGAGCTGCGCATCGTCGACCCCGAGACCGGCGCCGAGCTTCCGGCCGACGCCGAGGGCGAGATCGCGGTGCGCGGCGTGACGCTGATGCGCGGCTACCACAAGGTCGCGCCGGAGCGGGTCTTCGACCCGGGCGGCTGGTTCCACACGCACGACGGCGGCTCGATCGACGCCGAGGGGTTCCTGCACTGGACCGGGCGTCTGTCGAGCCTCGTCAAGACCGGCGGCGCGAACGTCTCGCCGGTGGAGATCCAGGAGCTGCTCGAGAGCCACCCGGACCTCAAGCTCGCGGTGCCGGTCGGCGTCGAGCACCCGACGCTCGGCGAGGCGCTGGTGCTGTGCGCGGTCGCGGTCGACGGCGCGCCGCGCGACGAGGCGGCCGTGCGCGCGTGGCTGCGCGAGCGGCTGGCGGTCTACAAGGTGCCGCGCCGCGTGCTCTGGTTCGAGGCCGGCGAGATCGCCTACACCGGCAACCAGAAGGTGCAGCTCGAGCCGCTGCGCCAGGCCGCGCTGCGCCGGCTGCGCGAGGAGGGCGCCGAGATCGACGGGCACCGTTACGCGCCCGAGCCGGGGCCCGATCCCGGCTAAAGGACGGGTCCCGGTCCCTCGAAACGACCTTCGGGGAACCCTGCGCATGACCGCCCGTGTCCTGGTCGTCGACGACGCCGTCGCGAACCTGAAGCTGCTGCACGCCCGGCTGACGTCGGAGTATCTCGACGTGATCACCGCGAGCGACGGCGCCGAGGCGCTCGAGAAGCTCGTCGAGTGTCACCCCGACGTCGTGCTGCTCGACGTGCTGATGCCGGGCATGGACGGCTTCGAGGTTTGCCGGCGCATCAAGTCGCGGCCCGAGACCACGCACGTTCCGGTCGTGATGGTGACCTCGCTCGACCGCCCCGAGGACCGCATCGCGGCGCTCGAGGCCGGCGCCGACGACTTCGTCACGAAGCCGATCGACCCCTACGCCTTCATCGCGCGCATCCGCAGTCAGATCCGCTTCAAGCTGATGATCGACGAGCTGCTCCTGCGCGAGATCACCGGCCGCGAGCTCGGGCTCGGCGACGGCGAAGAGACGACCGTGCTGCGGATGAGCGTCACCGACGGTCGCATCCTCGTGCTCGAGGACCGGCCCGAGGACGCGGAGCGGATCCGCGCCGCGCTCGGCGCGCGGCACCGGCTGCACTTCGCGACCACGCCCGACGCGGCGCTGGCCTGCGCGCAGCGCGAGGACCTGGACCTCGTCGTGATCAGCCTCTCGCTCGAAGCGGCCGACGGGCTGCGCGTCTGCTCGCAGCTGCGCAGCGTGCAGCGCACGCGGCGCACGCCGCTGCTCGCGGTCGTCGACGAGGGCGACACGCACGCCTTCGTCCGCGCGCTCGAGATCGGCGTCAACGGCTTCCTGACGCGGCCGCTGCACGGCAGCGAGCTGCTCGCGCGGGCGCACGCGCAGATGCGCGTCAAGCGCTACCGCGACCAGCTGCGGCGCAACGTGCGCGACTCGCTCGAGATGGCCGTGCGCGACGAGCTCACCGGGCTGCACAACCGCCGCTACCTCGAGATCCACCTCGGCGCGCTCGTCGGCGACAGCCTTCAACGCGGCAAGCCGGTCTCGTTGATGATCCTCGACGTCGACCGCTTCAAGTCGATCAACGACGCGCACGGACACGACGTCGGCGACGAGGTGCTGCGCGAGCTGGTGCGCCGCATCGACTCGAACCTGCGCGACCTCGACCTCGCCTGCCGCTACGGCGGCGAGGAGTTCGTCGGCGCGCTCGCGAACGTCGACCGCGACGCGGCGCTCCACGTCGCCGAGCGCCTGCGGCGGCGCGTCGAGCAGAGCCCCTTCCCGGTGCGCACGCCCGAGGGCGACCTGCGCGTGACCGTGTCGATCGGCGTCGCGACGACCCGCGGCGCCGACGACACCGCCGAGGCGATCCTGCGGCGTGCCGACGAGGCGCTCTACCGCGCGAAGAAGGACGGCCGCAACCGGGTGGTCGCGGCGGATTAGGGCGACCCCCCGTGGAACGACCGCTGCCAGCCGACGACGATCTTCCAGTCGGTCTCGAGCTGCGGGCCCCGCAGCCACTGCCAGGCCGGGAAGCCGGCCTCGACGGCGAAGCGGTGGCGGCCGAGCGGGCCGAGCGGCAGCGACAGGTTGACGCCGGCGAGCAGGTCGAGCCGGTGGCCGCCGCGGCGCTTCGGGTCGCCGGTGGGGACGAGGTTCGGCGGCACGAAGGGCGGCTCCTGGAGGTCGTCCTCGCCGTGCACGTCGCCCCAGATCGACCACGCGACGCGCGCCGAGGTGCTGAGCCAGCCGGTCCACGGCCGCGCGATCCACGCCGTGGTCTCGAAGCGGTCGCCGAGCCGGTAGCCGAGCGAGTTGCGACCGGTGCGGACGGTGCCGCTTCCCTGCCAGCCCCACGAGAACGCGTCGGCGTGCCCGAGGTAGGTGAGGCCCGGCAGCAGGTCCCAGGTGCCCGAGCCGAGCTGCATCGGGTACGGCAGACGCCGGCGCAGCAGCGGCGGGGGCAGCGTGTCCTTCTCGCGGATCGAGCCGGTCGGGAACGACAGGCCGGCGTTGGCGTGCAGCGCGTGCCGCTCCGTCTCGAAGAGGCCGACGAGCGCGTGTGCCTTCACGTCGCCGACGCCGAAGCTCTCGGTCTCGAAGCGCACGCCGTCGCGGCGCAGGTGGTCCATCCGCAGGTCGACGAGCGGCAGCATCCCCATCAGCGTCACGCGGTCGTGCGGCGCGACCATCAGGCCGAACACGTGCATGTCCATGTCCATCTCGCTCGGTGCGACGACGAAGGAGCCCGGGCTCGCCGGGGTGCCGATGATGCTGCGCCGGCTCTCGCTGCGCGTGCGAGACGCGCGCGCGGCGGGGCCGAAGCGGGAGCGCTCCGGCTAGATCGGCACCGCGTCGCGAGCCCGCGGCGGCGCGTCGGGGAGCGCGGGGGCCGGCTCGGGCGCGATGCGCGCGACGAGCCGGGCTCCGAGCGCCGGCGCGTCGGCCGGCGGGCCGAGGCGCAGCCGCGCTGCG
>CAZQYK010000229.1:0-2750 GCA_964597285.1 uncultured Spirochaetales bacterium | reverse complement strand
AGCGCCGCGCAGGCGCTGTGGCGGGGCGGGGTGAAAGCACGCATCGCTGGCGAGGAACGTATCGCGTCCGACGGCGCGGCGCGTTTCGGCGGCGCGTCGCGGAGCGAGAAAAGCCAGGGGCCTGGACCGCACGTGCGATTTACACCCGGGCTGGCCCCACGGCTTCGGCGCCGCGTGGTCGGTGTGGCGCGCGTGGGGCGACGCCGGGCGCTACGTGCCGCGCGGTCACGACGACGAGATCGGCGCCGGTGCGCACGAGGGCGACCTCGTAGTGTTCGTCGACATCGCGCCGGGCAACGAGGAGCTGCGCCGGCTCGCCGAGAGCGCCGCGCAGGTGGTCGTGCTCGACCACCACCTGAGCGCGTCGGAGCGCTACAGCGCCGACCCGGGCATCGAGAACCTCGTGCGCGAGGGCGGCCACCAAGTCGTCTTCGACCTCTCGCACTCGGGCGCCGTGCTCGCGTGGCGCCACTTCCACCCCGACGAGGCAGCGCCGCCGCTACTCGCCTACGTCGAGGACCAGGATCTGTGGAAGTGGGCGCTGCCCGCGTCGGAAGAGGTCAACGCGGCGATCGGCGCGCACCGGCGCGAGTTCGCGGTCTGGGACGAGCTGCACGCGCGCGGCGTCGAGTCGCTCGCGCGCGAGGGCGAGCCGATCCTGCGCGCGCAGCGCTCGGAGGTGCGCCGCTCGGTGCACCAGGCGCATCTGATCAGCGTCGCCGGGCTGCGCGTCGAGGCGGTGAACGCGCAGCACCACCGCAGCCACATCGGGCACGAGCTCGCGAAGCGCGCCGCGTTCGGCGCGCCGGTCGGCGTCGTGTACCGGGTGGTCGGGACCCAGGTCGACGCGTCGATCTACTCGATCGGCGACGTCGACGTCGCGGCGATCGCGCAGCGCTTCGGCGGCGGCGGCCACCGCAACGCGTCGGGCTTCAGCGTGTCGCTGCGGCGCTGGCTCGAGGAGTTCTGCTAGGTCGAGCGCGGCTACTCCGCGGGCCGCTCCCAGAGCCCCTCTTCGATGCGCCGCATGCCGACGGCCGCCATCGCGTCCTCGAGCGACACGCTCGGCAGCAGGTGCACGTTCCACTCGCGCGGCCTCTTGAACAGATAGACCTTCTCGCGCTTGAAGGGCGTGCACTCGAGCAGCCGGCCGCCGGGCTTCAGCGCGTCGCAGAGCTTGTGCAGCACGACGTGGTAGTCGGGCACGTGCTCGAGCACGTTGTCGCAGACGATCAGGTCGAAGCCGCCGATGCGGCGCGCCGCCTCGGCGGTGTCGCAGCGCCAGCGGCCCGCGTCCTCGACCATCGGGTCGACGACGCTGACCTCGAGGCCGCGCTTGCGTGCGCGGAACGCGACGAAGGCCGAGGCCTGGATTCCGATGTCGACGTAGAAGACTCGTGCGCCGCGCTCGGCCATGCCGAGCGCGTTCTGCCCGCCGCCGCCGCCGAAGTCGAGGCAGCGCATGCCGGGCTTCGCGAGGTCGACCGCGCGATCCCAGGCGTGCACGACGAAGACGTAGCTGCGGCTGCCGCGGTAGAACCAGCCGTACTCGCCGCGGGTCGCCGGCGCCATCCAGTCGAACTCGTCGGAGATCCGGCGGCCCTTGCGGCGCTCGAGGTACGCGAGCACGCCCTCGCGGCTGAGCCCGGTGAACTCCTCGAGGTCGACGAGATCCGTCTCGGCGAGCTGCGGCGGCTCGTGCCGTCTGCGCGGGCCGAGGCCCAGCGCGCGCGCGGCGCTCTTGCGCAGTCGCCTCCCGAGCGTCTTCTTCTCCCGCTCCATCGGCCCTCCGCGCGACGGGGCGGCGATCCTACACCTGCGGCCCTGGCGCGTCCATCGAGGATCGCCCACCGACGCGCGCGGCTCAGCCGCCGTCGGCCTCCCACTCGGCCGGCGTGAACGTGCGCAGCGAGAGCGCGTGGATCTCGCCGCCCATCTCGGCGGCGAGCGCGTCGTAGACCAGCCGCTGGCGCGCGACGCGGCTCGCGCCGTCGAAGCGCGGCGACACGATCGTCGCGCGGAAGTGTCCCCCGCCCGAGCGCGCACCGGCGTGGCCGGCGTGGAGGTGGCTCTCGTCGACCACCTCGACGTGCGCCGCGGCGAGCGCGTCGCGAAGGCGGGCCTCGATGCGAGCGCGTCGGTCTGTCGGGGCCTCGCTGGGGGCGCGTCGTTCCATCGCCGGCCACTCTAGCCGGGCCGCCGCGCCGTCGCGCGGGGATCGGACGCGGCGCGCCGACCCCTCGCGACAGCGCCGCCACGGCGCGCGATGATCCGCGCATGCCGGCCCCGGCCCGATCCCGCCGAGCGCGCGCCTCGTCCGCGAGCCCGCGCTCGCGGCTCGAGCGCGTCGACTGGCAGCGCGTCCACGCCGACCTCGACGCGTGGGGCCATGCGCGCCTGCCGGGCCTGCTCGGCGCGGGCGAGTGCCGCGCGCTCGCGGCGCTCTACGACGACGACGCGCGCTTCCGCAAGACCGTCTCGATGGAGCGCCACCGCTTCGGCTGCGGCGAGTACCGCTACCTGCGCTATCCGCTGCCGCCGCTGGTCGCGGCGCTGCGCCGCGCGCTCTATCCGCCGCTCGCGGCGATCGCCAACCGCTGGGCCGAGGCCACCGGCCCGCAGGCGCGCTATCCGTCGGAGCACGCCGCCTATCTCGCCCAATGTCACGAGGGCGGGCAATGCAAGCCGACGCCGCTGCTGCTGCAATATCGCGAGGGCGATTACAACTGCCTGCACCAGGACATCTATGG
>CAZQYK010000228.1:0-8394 GCA_964597285.1 uncultured Spirochaetales bacterium | reverse complement strand
CGGGCGAGGGCGTGACGATCTGCGTGTCTGCGACCGCGTCGAGCGGCGGTGGCACGACCTCGGCCGGCGCCGACGTCGGCGCGAGCGTCGTCGACTCCGACAGCGGCACGTCGGCGATCGGCACGAGTGGCACCGACGCGACGGTGAGCGGCAGCGGGGGCACGGTCACCTCGGAGGCCGGCGCGGCGGCGACGGCCGTCGGCAGCTCGGTGACCTCCGGCGCCGGCGCCGTGCTCGGCGCGGGGAGCGGCTCCTGACGAGGGCGCCCCGCGCCCGACCGCAGGAGGGGCCTGCGTGAAGCTCCGTTCGACCGCATCGCTCGAGCCCGACGAGCGCGAGTACGTCGAGGCGCCGGTGACGCGCGAGTGCGTCTCCGAGCGCGTGCGGCGCTACACGCGCCTGCGCGCCGCGCACCGCGCGCTCACGCCGTCGGCGCCGGAGCTGATGGAGCAGGCCGACCGCGGCTCGCTGCGGGGCATCCGCGAGCGGCTGCGCGAGCTGACCGCGCACTTCGAGGACGGCGCGCCGGAGCCGCCGCCGCTGCACGACGCGCTGCGCGCGGTCGACGACGCGCTCGCCGGCTACCGGCGCAAGCTGCTCGCGGTCGTCGAGCGCACGCCGCTCGCGCAGCTGCGGGCGTCGCTCTCGGGCGAGACGCACCCGCAGCGCGTCGAGGTGTCGGCGCTGCTCCAGCTCTGCCTCGACGCCGAGCCGGTGCCGGCGCGCTACCTGCGCCCGGTCGACTTCCTGGTCACGCTGCTCTGCGGCGGCCTGCGCGACGGCAAGTGGGTGATGGAGCTCGACCCGGCCGACCTCAACGAGGCGGTGCGCGAG
The DNA here is from genome assembly GCA_964597285.1 of uncultured Spirochaetales bacterium. Lineage (GTDB taxonomy): Bacteria > Myxococcota_A > UBA9160 > UBA9160 > SMWR01 > JAHEJV01. The sequence continues at coordinate 7,560 of CAZQYK010000228.1, read as the reverse complement.
CGCTGCGGCGCGCGCAGCGCGCTCGACTCGAGCGCCGAGGCGCCGATCGTGCGCCGCTTCCAACAGGCGGCCGAGCGCATCACGAGCGGCGGTGACAGCTCCGCGATCACGCGCGAGATGGCCGCGTACAAGTCCGAGATCGCGGCGTTCTACTTCGAGCCGTCGGTGCTGCGCTGCATCGTCGGCTACAACGTCGCCGCGCGGAACCACTTCGAGGATCGGCTGCGCCGCGGCCGCGAGATCGACTCCGCGATCGACGACGAGCTCGGCCTGTTCGCACCGCTGCTCGACGACGACCCGCGCGCGAAGCGCGGCCCGGGCCTGCCGGTGCACGAGGCGCCGGGCGTGATCGCGGTGCAGGAGGCGATCCGGCGCCGGCTGCTCGGCGAGGACGGGGCCGAGGGCCCTGCCGACCGCGTCGCCGCGACGCTCGACCTCGGCTGGCTCGAGCCGACCGACCGCGAGGCCTTCCTCGACCCGCGCAGCGACGGGATCCCGCGCCTCGTGCGGATGACGGTCGTGCTCGGCCACCTTGCGCTCGCGAGCGCCGAGCACGGCCGCGACCTCGCCGCGCTGAGCCTGCACGAGTCGCAGCTCGACGCGTGGGTGGGCGCGGTCGGCGACGAGGCGCAGCGCGAGGTCGACACGCTGATCCGCGGCAACGAGTACGACGGCGCGGTGCGTCTGGGCCAGACGAAGAGCCGCTTCCTCGCGGCGGCGCGCGTCGTCGCGCGGCGCCGGCAGGGGCGCGGCGTCGGCCGGCCGGATGCGAGCGAGACCTTGGATCACGAGGCGCTGGGCCTGCTGCGCGAGTCCCTCGAGCGCGAGCGCCTGCGCGAGAGCCCGCGCGTCTTCTTCGACCTGCTGGGCGGCGGATGGAAGCGCACCGCGGCGTTCTCGGCGCTGGGCCTGCTGATCGCCGGCCTCGCGATCCCGGAGCTCGTGCCGTCGAGCGACCCGCGGCGGGTCGACCACCTGGGCGGCGGCGCGCTCGGCGACGTGTCGTCGCTGCTCGAGAGCGGCTACCGCGACCACGCGGAGGGCGACACGTCGATGTTCATCGGCACGGTCTCCGAGCGCTGGGCGCGGATGGGCTCCGAGGAGCGCCGCCAGAACGCCGACCTGATCCGCGATCGCGTGGCCGAGCGCGGCGTCGGCGAGGTGCTGCTCTTCGACGCCGAGCGGGTGCTCCAGGCCCACTGGGTGTCCGGCCAGTGGCTCACCGCGAGCGGCTTCTCTCCAGCGGCGCGGACGCAGTAGGATGTCCCCCCGGACCGGCCGGTCCGCGGCGGGAGGACGACGAAGTGAGGGACATCCTGGGCTACGCGGGCACGCGCTGCGTCGTGGTGGGCGCGGCGACCGGCATGGGCGAGGCGTGTGCGCGCACGCTGACCGAGATGGGCGCCGAGGTGATCGCGCTCGACGTCGCCGAGGTCACGGCGCCGGTGAAGCAGTCGATCCACGTCGACCTCGCCGACCCGGCCTCGATCGCGGCGGCGGCGGCGAAGATCGGCGGCGAGATCCCGAAGCTCTTCGTCTGCGCCGGCGTGCCCGGCCCGCCGCGCTGGGACGCGCTCGCGACGATGCGCGTCAACTTCGTCGGCGTGCGCGCGATCATCGAGGCGCTGCTGCCGCGCGTGCCGAGGGGCGGCGCGGTCGCGCTGATCAGCTCCGTCGCCGGCGTCGGCTTCGCGAAGAACCTCGAGGCCCTGAAGGAGCTGTGCGCGACGCCGGGCTTCGACGAGGCGGTCGCGTGGTGCGAGGCGCATCCGGACGTCGCGAACGGCTACCTCGGCTCGAAGCAGGCGCTGATCGTCTACACGAAGCTGCGCGCGGCGCAGCTCGTCGAGCGCGAGATCCGCATGAACTCCCTGCTGCCGGCGCCGACCGACACGCCGATGCTGCCGGCCTTCCACGAGCAGGTCGGGGGGCGCGAGAACATCGAGAAGTTCTTCCTCGCGCCGATCGGGCGCAACGCGACCGCGCAGGAGATGGCCGAGCCGCTGATCCTGCTCAACAGCGACGCCGCCAGCTTCGTCAGCGGCCACGCGCTCGACGTCGACTACGGCTACTGCGGCGAGGTCGACGTCGGGCTGCGGCCGCGGCTGCTGTAGCGCGCCCGCCCCGGGCCGCGCGCTCGTTGCCGGCTCGGCGTCCCCCAAGGGGGGGCAGTTTTCCCGGTTGACCCGGCGCTGCGGCTCGCGGTAGAAAGAGCGATCCGAACGGGCGGTTCGTTGGCTCGTTGAATGACCGCCGGGCTTCGTTCGGGGCTCTGCTGGCTCTGCTTCCGGGTTTCCTTGGGAAGGGAAACGTCGTCCTCCTGCCCCGTGCGCCCGCGCGGGGAGCCGGGGGGTGCGCCCCCTTTCCGCCCCGGTTCGGGAAGACGACGATGCGCCGCTGCCTGCCCCTGCTCGCTCTCACCGCGCTGCTGTCGACCGCGTCGGTCGCCGGCGCGTTCACGCTCGGACTCGACGCGCGCCACGGCCAGCCGAACGACGACACCGCCGACCCGACCGGCGGCTTCCTCGCGAACGGCAGCGACTACGAGCAGCTGCGCGCCCAGCTCGTCGGCGAAGGCTACACGCTGGTGCCGGTCACCGACTTCTCGCTGTCGAACCTCGCGAGCCTCGGCATCGACTCGCTGTGGCTGAGCCACCCGTTCTTCCAGAACTACTCCGACGGCGTCACCGGCGACCCGGCCACCTTCGGCTACTCGGCCGCCGAGATCAGCGGCATCGCGCAGTTCGTGTCGCTCGGCGGCGGCCTCCTGCTGCTCGGCGAGGGCGGCTTCGGCAGCGAGCCCGACCCCGGCGCGCTGCCCGGCAGCCCCGGCACCTTCGACGGCACCGCGAACTTCGACCAGATCGCGTCGATCTTCGGCGTGTCGTTCGCGTCGGCCGCGACCGAGCCAGGCGGCCACACGATCCTCGAGCTCGACGACGCGCACCCGGTGACGAACGGCCTGAGCCTCACGGCCGGCGGATCGGGCGTCTGCGTCGACTTCCAGCGCCAGCTCGCGATCGGCGCGCCGGCGCAGGACCTGACGCCGCTCGGCGCGCCGGTGAACGCCGACGACGCGATCGCGGCCGTCACCGGCAGCGGCGGCGCCGGCAACGTCGTCGTGCTCAGCGACTCGACGCTCTTCAAGGACGTCGGCGCGTTCAACTGCGACCTCGGCGATGCGAGCAACGCGCAGCTCCTGTCGCAGATCGCCGCGTACACGATGGGCGTGCCGGTGCCCGAGCCCGGCAGCGCGGCGCTGCTCGGTCTCGGCCTGCTCGGTCTCGGTCTGCGCCGCCGGCGCGGCGCGGCCGCGCTCGCCGCCGGGCTCGCGCTCGGCGTCGGCGTCGCGCCGAACGCGGCCCACGCGATCTGCACCGGCACGCCGTCGCAGTGCCTCGCCGGCGAGTTCGGCGCTCCGTTCGCCGACCCGCTGCTGCTCGGCTGGCCGACCGCGTCGAAGTGCGTCACCGACAGCGAGGGCGAGCTCGCGTGCAAGCCGGCCGCCGGCACGCTCGTGCTGCTCGACGACGACCGCTTCCTGTACTGGAACGCGCTCGAGGGCACCGAGAACGTCGAGCTCGGCATCGCGGCCGAGTTCGGCAACGTGTCGGCGAACGACCAGTCGCGCGTGCTGACGCTCGGCCCCGGCGACGCGCCGAGCTGGATCCGGCCCGAGCCGAACAACGACGGCGGCGCGCCCGAAGACAACCCGGGCGGCATCGGCCCGGCCGACGGCGGCCCGAACAACGGCGCCGACGGCGCGCTCTTCTGCTCCGACCAGGTGATCCTCCACGACGGCCGCGTGCTCGCGGCCGGCGGCACCGACTACTACGACGAGGCCGGCTCGGAGACGGTCTCGGACGGCACCGTCGTGCCGGTCGTGTTCCCGGCCGGCTCGGTGGAGCTCGAGGGTCTGAAGGACGCGCGCATCTTCGACCCGTCGACGAACGGCTGGAGCGTCACCGGCTCGATGGCCTTCGGCCGCTGGTATCCGACGCTCGTCACGCTCGCCGACGGCGACGTCTTCGTCGCGAGCGGCGTCACGAAGCTGATCAAGCCGGTCTACCCCGAGGCGCCGTTCAACTCGGGCCGCAACGTCGTGCAGACCGAGACCTACGACACGGCCTGCGGCTCGTGGTCGAACAACGGGACGCTCGCCGAGAAGTCGCTGCCGCTCTTCCCGCGCCTGCACCTGCTTCCGAACGGCCACGTCTACTTCAACGCCGCCGGCCAGGCCTTCAACCCCTTCGGCCAGGGCTACGACCAGACACTGTGGAACCTGGTCAGCGCGTACGACCCCGCCGCGAAGACCTGGACCGACGTCGCCGTCGCCGGCTTCCCGCTCCAGCTCTCGTCGGCCGGCCTGCAGGGCCTCGCCACCCAGCTCAACCCGACCAACCCGGCGTTCCCGGGCGGCCTGCTGACCGGCCTCGCCGACGAGGTGCTCGAGGACCCCGAGGCGCTCGCCGAGGTGCTCGGCGACGAGATCCTGACGATCCTCGGCGACTTCCTCGGCCAGGACCTGACCGACCCGGTCGTCGTGCAGTCGCTGCTCGGCGCCGGCTTCCGCGGCTCGACCTTCTCGGTGATGTTGCCGCTCGTCCCCGACGCCGGCGGCAACTATCCCGTCGCCGAGTTCCTGACCGCGGGCGGCGTCGAGAGCAGCATCGTCAACCCGAGCCCGGGCAACTACACGGCGACGACGAGCTCGCGCATCGACGGCGTCGACGTCTCGGGCGCCCAGATCAGCTACGCGTCGCGGCTCACCGGCCCGCTCGCGCAGCCGCGCTGGTACGGCAGCGGCGTGCTGCTGCCGAACGGCCAGGTGCTCGCCGTGTCGGGCGCCGACCGCGACGAGGTGCAGACGCCCGGCGCCGGCATCTCGGTCACGACCACCGAGCTCTTCGATCCGACCACCGAGACCTGGGCGCTCGCGGCGAACCAGGGCAACGAGCGCACCTACCACAACACCGCCGTGCTGATGCGCGACGGCCGCGTGCTCGTCGGCGGCCACGCGCCGATCACGACCGCGTACGGCGCGCACACCCAGCTGCCGGGCTTCTCGCCGCAGGACGGGCGCGACCCGTCGTTCCAGATCTACCGGCCGCCGTACGTGTTCCGCAACGACCGTCCGACGATCACGAGCGTCGGCGACACGTCGCTCGCGAACGGGCAGAACGTCGACGTCACCGTCTCGAGCGCGACCGGCGTGAAGAACGTCGTGCTGATGCGGCGCACCGCGACGACGCACCTCGTCGACGGCGACCAGCGCACGGTGGTGCTCCCGCTGGTGAGCTCGAACCCGATCACCGGCGCGCGCACCTACGCGGTGCCGGCCCCGTCGGTGCTTCCGCCCGGCAAGTACCTGCTCTTCGCGAACACGACCGCGCTCGACGGAAAGGTCGTGCCGTCGAAGGGAGTCGCGGTCTCGGTCGAAGGCGATGTCGGCAGCTGTCCGTAGCAGGGCCGCGGTCGGGGTCGCGCTCGTCCTCTGGGCGTTCGGGGTCCCGGCCGCACCTGCCGCGGCGCACGGTCAGAAGCCCGAGCCGGGCCAGGGCCACGTCGAGCCGGTGCTCGATGCGCTGCCGGACGAGCTCGAGGCGCTGCGCGTCCAGGTGCACGAGAGCCTCGCGCCGCAGCTCGCCGTCGAGAACACCGGCCCGGAGATGCTCGAGGTGCTCGACGAGCGCAGCGAGCCCTTCCTGCGCCTCGGGCCGGGCGGCGCCGAGGCGAACCTCGCGGCCGTCGCGTGGTACCGCACCGCGTCGCCGTCCGACGCGGTGCCGATCCCCCAGGACGTGCTCGACGCCGCGGTCGCCGGCCGCACGCTGGCGCCGCGCTGGCGGCGCATCGCGGCCGAGCCGGCGTGGGGCTGGTTCGACCGGCGCATCGAGACCGACGAGCGCCGCGCTCCGGCCGAGGTCGTCGCCGCCGACCGCCCGGCCGAGGTCGGGCGCTGGGACGTGCCGGTGCGGCTCGGCGGGCGCGCGTCGGCGCTGCGCGGCCGCTTCGTCTACCGCCCGAAGGCGACTGGCAGCGTTCGCCTCGAGCTGCGCGGCGAGCGCGAGCTGGCGCCGGGCGCGCGCGTGTCGCTGCTCGCCGGCCGCGGCGGCTCGCTCTTCCTGCGCAGCCGATCCGAGCGCACCGTCACGGTGCTCGGCGAGCACGGCGAGCCCTTCCTGCGCTTCACGCCGGCCGGCGTCGAGGCGAACCTGCACAGCGCGACCTTCGACGCCGCGCTGCGGCTGCGCGGCGGCTCGTCGCTCGCGCGCGAGCCGCGCGCCGCCGACGCCGCGCCGCGCTGGAAGCGGCTGTCGCCGGCGCCGCGCTACGGCTGGATCGACCCGCGCGCCGCGGGCGACCCCGAGCAGATCTCGGAGGCCGCGCGCGCCGGCGTGCGCGCCGAGATCCGACGCTGGGCGGTTCCGGTGCGCGTCGGCAGCGGCGACGACGCCGCGCTCGTCCGCGTCGAGGGCGCGACGGTGTGGCAGCCGTTCCCGCCCGGCGCGGCGGACGGACAGGGACGGAAGGACGGAGCGGATCGCGCCGGCTGAGCGGCGCGCCCAGGGGAAGGGGAAGCGATGAAGGCAGTGAAGCACTTGGGCGCGTTGGCGGCGGGCGTCGCGTGGCTCGCGACCGCGGGCGCGGCGTCGGGGCTCCAGTTCACGTACGCGTTCTCGTTCGACGCGGGCGCGTTCGGGCCCGACGGCGGCGCCGCCGGAGAGGGCACGCCGCGCGGCGTCGCGGTCGGCGCCGGCGGCAACCTGCTGATCGTCGACTCGCTCGACGACCAGATCTACGAGACCGACGGCGCCGGCGGGCTCCAGCGCGCGATGCAGACCGATCCCTACTGCGAGCTCTCCGGCCCGCCCACCTGCTTGCCCGGCATCCCGGCGAACGGCTCGAGCTTCGCGACCGACGTCGCCTACCAGAGCGGCACCGGGAGCATCTGGGTGTTCGACGACCCCGGGTCGGGCGCCTTCCTGCACGAGCTCGACGCCGACGGCCTGTTCCTGAACGGCTGGGACGTGAGCGCGAGCCTCGTCGACGGCGGTGGCCTCGCGTTCGACTCGCGCAACGGCGACCTGCTCGTGACGCGGATCTCCGGGAGCAACGCGATCGTGCGCCTCGACGAGAACGCGCCCGACGGCCTCGCGCTCGCGTTCCACTCGCTCGGCGCGTCTGCGCCGGCGGGGATCACCGAGTACGCGCCGGGCCTGTTCCTCGTCGTCGACGCGGTCGAGAAGAAGGTCTTCGAGTACGTGGTGCCGGAGGCGAGCGGTGCGGCGACGCTCGTCGGCACGTCGTCGCTCGCGGGCTTCGATCTCTCACCGACCGACCCGCTCGGCATCGCGTGGGACGCGGCATCGCAGCGGCTCTACGTCACCGACGCGAACGCCGGCGGCTCGGTGCACGTGTTCACGCTGGTGCCGGAGCCCGGCACCGGCGCGCTGCTCGCGCTCGGCGTCGCCGGCCTCGCGGCGCGCCGCCGGCGCTCGCGCGTCCGCGCGCGCGCCGGCGCCGGAGCGCTCGCGCTGGGCCTCGCGGTGCTGCTCG
>CAZQYK010000227.1:0-3375 GCA_964597285.1 uncultured Spirochaetales bacterium | reverse complement strand
CGCGCCGGCTGCAGCTCGAGGGCCACCTTCCACACGAGACGCCGGCTCACCTGCGCGCGCTGCTCGGCGTAGCCGGCGAGCAGCGCGCGGTCGCAGAGCAGGTTGATCACGCGCGGCACGCCGCCGGAGAGCCGGTGCACGACGCTGAGCGCGCCGTCGGTGAAGATCGGGCGGTCGAGCGCGCCGGCGACGCGCAGCCGGTGGCGCACGTACTCGCGCGTCTCCTCGGCGTCGAGCGGCGCGAGGCGCCACCAGACGCTGATGCGCTGGCGCAGCTGGCGCAGCTCGCGCGCCTGGAGCTTCTGATCGAGCTCGGGCTGCCCGAGCAGCACGATCTGCAGCAGCTTCGAGCGCTCGGTCTCGAGGTTCGACAGCAGGCGCAGCTGCTCGAGCGTCTCGGTCGACAGGTTCTGCGCCTCGTCGACGATCAGCAGCACGCGGCGCCCCTCGGCGCTGCGGTCGAGCAGGAACGCGTTGAGCACGTCGGTGAGCTCGGGGCGCGAGTCGCCGAAGGTCGACAGGCCGAACTCTGCGTTGATCGCCTTCAGCAGCTCGAGCGGCGTCAGCGTCGGATTGAAGAGGAACGCGACCTCCGACTCGGAGCCGAGCCGGCGCAGCAGCGTGCGGCACAGCGTCGTCTTGCCGGTGCCCACCTCGCCGGTGATCGCCATGAAGCCCTCGCCCTGCTCGATGCCGTAGACGAGGTGGCCGAGCACCTCGCGGTGCGAGGCCGACAGGTAGAGGAAGCGCGGGTCGGGGCTGAGCGCGAAGGGCTTCTCGCGGAATCCGTAGTAGCTGGTGTACATCCCGGGCTCCGGAGGCCCGAGCGCGAACGCTTGGGGGGAATCCGACTCTAGCAGTACGCCGCGCTCGCGGTGATGGGATGCGCGCGTCCGGCCGGGGCGGCCGGCGCCCGAGCGCCCGATCCCCGCGGGAGACGGCGCTATCCTCATCCGCGATGGCCGACGACGGATCCCGCGAGATCATCCTCGCCCACGTCGGCGCCGCGATGGCCGTCGCGGCGGCGCCGCTGCCGCTCGTCGACGTCGCGTCGGTGACCGCGGTGCAGATCGCGCTCGTCCGCCGGCTGGCCGAGCGCTACGAGGTCGAGTACGACGCGGTGCGACTGCGCTCGGCGGTGCTCGCGCTCGCCGGCGCCACGTTCGCGCGCCTCGCGGCGAGCGCCGCGAAGCTGCTGCCGGCCGGCGGGACGCTCGCCGGCGGCCTCGCGCAGATGACGCTCTCCGGTGTCTCCACCTACGCGCTCGGCGAGGCCTACCGCGGACACTTCGAGGCGCGGGGAACGCTCGACGACGCCGACCCCGAGCAGCTGCGGCGCCGCTACCGCGACGCCGCCGAGCGCGGGCGCGAGATCGTGCGCACGCTGCGCCGCCAGACGCGCGAGGCCGCGGCGCAAGACGAGCGCAGCTCGCGGCGCGAGCGGCTCGACCGGCTGCTGCGCACCGGGATCCTCAGCGCGCACGAGCACGCGATCCTCGTCGAGGCGATGGAGAGCGAGGCGCGGGGCGAGGAGTAGAGTCGTCAGATCCCGCGGGCCACCCACGCGTCGCGGATCTCGCGCTTCAGGATCTTCCCGGACGCGTTGCGCGGCAGCGGCGCGTCGGTGAGCTCGACGCGCGATGGCACCTTGAACCCGGCGAGCCGCTCGCGCACGTGGCGCCGGATCTCGTCGGCGTCGACCGCGGCGCCCGGCTTCGGGTAGACCGCCGCGGCGACCTCCTCGCCGAGGCGCTCGTGCGGAACGCCGAACACCGCGACCTCGTAGACGCCGGGGTGCTCGTAGATCGCCGCCTCGACCTCGGCGCAGTAGACGTTCTCGCCGCCGCGCAGCACCATGTCCTTCGCGCGGTCCTCGACGTACAGGAAGCCCTCGTCGTCGACGCGGCCGAGGTCGCCGCTGCGCAGCCAGCCGTCGACGATCGTCTCGGCGGTCGCGTCGGGGCGGTTCCAGTAGCCGCGGATCAGGGTCGGGCCGCGGAACCAGATCTCGCCGACGGCGCCCGGCGGCAGCTCCTTGCCCTCGGCGTCGGCGACCTTGATCTCGACCACCGGCACCGTGCGCCCGCAGCTCGTGGGCTTGCGCAGATACGCGGCGCCGGCGTTCTGCGGGCCGTAGGCGTTGGTCTCGGTCATGCCGTAGCCGATGCCGGGTGCGCCGTTGCGGAAGCCGCGGTCGATGCGGCGCACCAGCTCCGGCGGCGCCGGCGCGCCGCCGCCGCCGACGGCCTTCAGGCTCGACGTGTCGCGCCGCGCGAAGTCGGGCGACTCGAGCAGGTCCCACGACATCGTCGGCACGCCGACGAAGTTCGTGATGCGCTCGCGCTCGATCAGCTCGAGCGCGCGCTCAGGGTCCCACTTGTACATCATCACGAGCTTGCAGCCGGCGGCGAAGCACGAGAGCATCACCGCGATGCAGCCGGTGACGTGGAAGAGCGGCACCGCGAGCACGAAGCTCGTCGGCCAGCGGCGCTGCTCCTCGCTCTCCGGCATCAGCTGGCTGCGCACCGCCGCCTGCGCGCCGAACGCGAGCAGCGCCGAGAGCACTGCGTGGTGCGTCGAGACGGCGCCCTTCGGGCGCCCGGTCGTGCCCGAGGTGTAGAGGATCGTCGCGTCGGCGTGCGGGTCGATCGCGACCTCGGGCATCGGCGCGCCGAGCGCGACCGCGTCCTCCCAGCGCTCGGCGCCGTCAGGCAGCGCCGCGTCGCCGCTGCGCACGACGACCGCGCGAACGCCCGAGTCGCGCAGCGCGCCGGCCGCGAGCGCCGCGCGCTCGGCGTCCGCGACGAGCACGCGCGTGCCCGAGTCGCGCAGCCCGAAGTCCAACTCCTCGGCCGTCCACCACGAGTTCAGCGGCACCGCGATCGCGCCGACCGAGGTGATCGCGAAGAACGCGACGATCCACTCCGGGTAGTTGCGCATCGCGATCGCGACGCGCTCGCCCGGCGCGACGCCGAAGCGACCGACCAGCGCCGCCGCGAGCGCGTCGACGTGGCGCACCAGGTCGTCGAAGCTCCAGCGCTCGTCCTCGTAGACGAGGAAGGTCTGGTCGCCGCGCGCGCGCGCGAGGTCGAAGAGCGCGCGCATCGACGGCGGCGTCTCCTTGAACACGACCAGGCGCCGGCCGCCGATCTCGGCGGGCTCGACCTCGAACGGACCGCCGGGCCCGGTGACGCGTGCGATCGCCTCGTCGTAGGTCATCGATTCGCGGCCTCCCTGCGTGGACGGGCGCCCAGTCTACGCGCCGCGCCGCCGCGAGGGGAGGCCGCTGCACCGTGGGACCCGGAGGCCGCCGGGGGGGCGGACGGCCTCCGGGTCCGCAGCTCGCGTCCCGGGAGAGACCACCCACCGGGCGCG
>CAZQYK010000226.1:0-7573 GCA_964597285.1 uncultured Spirochaetales bacterium | reverse complement strand
GCGCCACCGCGTCGGGCGTGTCGAAGCCCTGCGGCTCGTGGATGCCGATGCACAGGTTCTCGTGCATGCCGTAGCCGACCTCGCCCGTGTCGAGCTCGTAGCGGCACAGCGTCTCGTTGAGGAACGACCACGGCGTGCGCTTGGCCTGCGTGCTCATGTCGTGCACGAGGCCCTGCACGACGTTCTCGCCGCGCCAGGTGCCGTGGCCCCAGTCGGCGTCGGGGCGGTAGCCGGAGCCCGCGGCGAGATAGACGGTGCGCAGCGGCGTGTTGACGCTGCGCAACGGCTTCCCGTCGGGCGGGTGCAGCGTCAGCACCGAGCGCGCCATCTCGCGCGTGCCGGGCAGGTAGTCGATCTCGATCTCGGGCCGGCCCATGTCCTCGTTCGGCCGGTCGACGCCGTAGCGCCACACCTTGACCGACTCCTCCTGGATGCGGTTGCCGGCGTAGTCCTCGTCGAGCGAGACCTTGATCATGCAGTCGTCGAACTGCATCGGCAGCCAGTTGTGCCACAGGCCGACGACGGCTTTCCGCATGTCCTCGAGCTTGATTCCGGGCGCCTCGGGCTCGCCGACCGGCCGCACGCCCCACGAGTGGTCGCGCGCGCCCTGCCAGCGCGACGGCTCCACCTCGTAGGTCTTCCCGGCGACCTCGAGCCGCCCGCTCCAGGTGCCGACCTGCGCGTAGCGCGACACGTCCTGCGTGATCCGCGCGCGGCTGCGGCTGAACGACTTGGGCTCCTCGAGCGCCGGCACCGCGCCCTCGAAGAGCAGGTCGAAGGCGACGCCCCACTCGTTCGGCGCGCAGCACAGCCGCAGCCGCCGCAGCCCCTCGACGATCTCGACCGAGAGCGGACCGACGCTCGTGTCGAGCCGGTCGACGCCGAGCTCGCGCGACGCGCGCACCGTGTACTGCGACGTGTCGTGCGAGATGCAGACGAAGGCGTCGGTGACGCCGAGATTCGGGTACTGGCCCATGCCGGCGACGAGGAAGAGCTCGTCGCTCGACGGGTGGCAGTTGAAGTAGTGGCGGTCGTAGAAGTTGCGGTCGCTGGTGAAGACGCGGTCGAAGGTGTCGGTGGTCTGGTGGGCGAGGTACTCGTCCATCGGGCTGATCGGCACGGGGGTCCTCCGGCGTCGTTCGGATCGGGAGCCGGGCCAGTATGGCACCGCGGCTCGCGCTCGGACATGCTCCCGGCATGCGACCCGCTGCGATCCTCGCCTCGTGTCTGCTCCTCGCGGCTTGCGGCCCGCTCGTCGTGATCCCCGGCGGCGAGCTCTCGGGCACCGTGAAGCCGGTGCCGAGCGACTGGAGCTTCACCGACGCCGTCGAGACGATGCAGCTCGAGACGCGGCCGTCGGACCCCTACTCGGTCAACGTCTGGGGCGCGTCGGCCGGCGGCGCGTTCTACGTCGCGTCGGGGCGCGGCGAGGAGGCCGCGTGGGCCCAGCACATCGCCGCGGATCCGCGCGTGCGGCTGCGCGTCGGCGACGATCTCTACGAGCTCGTCGCCGTCCGCACCGACGACGCGGCGGAGCTCGACGCGTTTCGCGCCGCGCTGAAGCGCAAGTACGACGCCGAGCCCGACGCCGAGCAGGAGGCCGAGGCGATCCTGTTCCGGCTGGAGCCCCGGGCGGACTAGCCGCCGGCGCCGAGGCGACCGTGCCGCAGCGCAAGCGACCGAGGCCTCCGATGCCGTCGCATCCGGTGCGGCGCCTGTCGGCGAAGGAACGGCAGATCGTGGAGCGCCTGCGCGGGATCTGCATGGCGCTCCCGGACGCGAACGAGCGCCTCTCGCACGGCGAGCCGACCTGGTTCGCGGGCCGCGGGAAGGCGTTCGCGATGCTCGACGGCCACCACCACGACTCGCCGCACCTCTCGGTCTGGCTCCCGCAGTCGCTCGACGCGCAGGAGGCGCTGATCGCCGCCGACCCCGAGCGCTACTTCCGGCCGCCCTACGTCGGGGGCAAGGGCTGGGTCGGGGTCGTGATCGACACGAAGCCCGACTGGAACGTCGTCGCGGGCCTCGTGCGCGAGGCGTATCAGCGCGTCGCGAGCGCGACGCTACGGCGCCGGCTCGTCGGCGACTCGCCGCGCTGAGGCGACGGCGACAGCACCGCGAACGCCCAGCCCGCCTTCGTGTAGGGCGCGAGGAAGCGGACGACGGCGCGCAGCGGGGCCGGCAGCGAGCGCGGCACGCGGACGCGCTTGCCCGGGTACATCAAGAAGGCCTTCGACGCCTGCGGCCGCCCGCCGGCCCAGTAGCGCGTGCGCGGCCGCGCAGCGAGGTTGCGCACCCACTGCGATCGCTCGCCGCGGAAGGTGCCGACGATCACGTGGCGCCCGATGCGCGTCGCCGCCAGCGGGCTGCGCCGCAGCGCGCCGCTCTTGCGCCCGACGGTCTCGAGCACGATCAGCCCGCCCGGCGCGAGCCGCGGCGAGCCGAAGCCGTGCCGCACGACCGGCTCGACGACGCGGTTGAGCATCCGGAAGAACTCGATCTCCGCCGATCGCGGGCTGGTCGCGCTCACGAGGCCCGCAGGTCCCTCGCGAGCAGCACGCGCGCGCCGAGCAGCGCGGGCGCGAAGAGCCAGGGCAGGTTGAACGCGAGGTAGTAGGCGGTGTTCGGCGGCGGGTGCGGGCCGAGGAAGGTCTGCACGAAGTAGAAGAACATGTTCGTCACCGCCGCGCCGGCGTAGACGAGCCCGAGCGGGCGCAGCCAGCCGGCCAGCCGCCACAGGCCGACGATCACGAAGCACAGCGCCGGGGCCTGGAAGACGCCGTCGAACAGGCACGCGGCGATCAGGTTCGGCGGCGGGTCGAGGTGCGCCGGCTCCTCGGCGACGGCCCAGTCGTGGAGCGCGCGCAGCGGCGGCCACGGGCTGTCGGGCGCGACCGGCACGCCGAGTCCCTCCGGCAGGCTGAACAGGAAGCCGTAGAGGATCGAAACCGAGAAGAAGAGCGCCAGTGCGAGGTCGAACGGGCGGCGGTGGAGCGGCTGGCGCGCGCCGCTCACCCGGGCATGCGCTCGAAGGTCGGGATCCCGTCGGGCACGTGGTGGAAGCTCTGCTTGTCGCAGGTGAAGATCGCGACCTGCGGCGCGCCGAACGCGCCGGGGTCGTCGAGCGTGCCGACCTTGATCATCACCGCGCCGAGCGCCGGCGCGCGCGTCATCAGGTGCGTGCCGCACTCCGGACAGAACTCGCGGGTCACCGGCTTCTCGAGGTCCGCGCGCCGGAACGGCTTCGCCTCGCCCTGCGTGTAGGCGAAGCCCTTCTCGGGCATGCCGATCACGAGGTTCGGCGCGCCGCCGCTGATGTACTGGCACTCGCGGCAGTGGCACTGCACGCGCATCATCGGGTCGCCCTCCGCCGTGTAGCGCACCGCGCCGCAGTAGCACCTTCCGCCGAGCTTCATCTCGCGTCCTCCCTCGAGCGCCGCATTCTACCCGAATCCGTCGCGGCGCAGGCGGCGCGCGGTGTAGATTGGCGCCGTGGACGGCTACTTCTCCTACGCCGAGCAGTCGGCGCACTACTTCCGGCGCCCGCACGAGGGCCCGGCGCGCGGGCCGGTCGGCGGGCCCGCGGCGTGGCGGCGCGCCGACGTCGCCGACGAGCGGCTGTGGCGCCAGCGGCTCACACGAGTGCAGGCCGACGAGCTGCGCGCGGCCGTCGCGCACGCGCGCGCCGGCGGGCGTCCGACCGGCGCGCTGCGCGCCGCCGACTTCCCGCTGCCGACGCTCGCGCGCGAGGTCGCGCGCTGGCGCGACGAGATCCGCGGCGGACGCGGCTTCCACGTCGTCTCGGGCGTGCCGGTCGACGGCTGGAGCGACGACGAGGCGGCCACCTGCTTCTGGGGGCTCGGCCTCCACATGGGCCGGCCCGGCGCGCAGAACCCGCAGGGCGACCTGCTCGGCCACGTGGTCGACACCGGCGAGGACGCGTCCGACCCGTTCGTGCGCCTGTACCGAACCGCGTCGAACATCGCCTATCACTGCGACGCTGCCGACGTCGTGGGCCTGCTCTGCCTGCGCGCGGCGCTGCGCGGCGGCGCGAGCCGCATCGTCAGCTCGGTCAGCGTGCACGACGAGGTCGCGCGATGCCGGCCCGACCTGCTGCCGCGCCTCTACGAGCCGTTCCGGCTCGACGTCCGCAACGAGGACCGCTCCGGCGCGCTGCGCCACCTGCCGGTGCCGCCGTGCCGCCATGCCGACGGGCGGCTGCGCACCTTCTATCACAGCGACTACTTCCGCTCGGCGGTGCGCCACGACGACGTGCCCGACTTCACCGACGCGGAGCGCGAGCTCCTCGACCTCTACGAGGCGATCGCCGAGAGCGCCGAGCTGCACCTCGACATGGAGCTCGCGCCCGGCGACGTGCAATGGCTCTCGAACCACACGATCCTCCACGCGCGCACCGCCTACGAGGACGCCCCGGAGCCGGGGCGCCGGCGACACCTGCTGCGGCTGTGGCTGTCGCTCGAGGACGGCGCCTAAGGGGCCTGGAACGCCTCCACGACGTCGATGCGCAGCGCGTTCGTGCCGCCGTGCACCGCGGCGCGGCCGAGCCGGTCGTAGACCACGCCGGTCGGGAAGAAGCCGTCGTCGACGAGGATGTTCTGGAGCGCCGTCACCGTCGGCGCGCCGGAGAGCGAGACGGCGAGCAGGCGGTCGGCGCCCGAGTCGAAGTCCGAGGCGACGATCAGGCGGTTGCCGCCCTCGTCGAGGTCGAGACCGTCGGGCCGGCCGAGCGCGGCCTGCGAAGCGCCGAGGTCGACCACCGCGCCGGCGGCGGTCACCTCGAGGATCCGCGCCGCCAGCAACTCCGGATCCGCAACGGTGAAGCCGTTGTCGAGCACCCAGAGCGTGCCGTCGCTCGAGAACACGAGGTCGGACAGCCGCGCCGGCTCGGGCGGTGTGGTCGCGGTCTGGATCGGCGCGGGCGTCAGCGGCACCGGCGTCGGGCTCGCCGGGTCGATCGCGAGCACGCGGCCGTCGGCGGTCGTCGCGACGAGCTGGCCGCCGAAAGTCGGGAAGGTCGGCGGCGCGAGCTCGAGCCCGAGCACCGGCGACGCCGGAGAGATCGCGACGAGCAGCGTCACGGCGTTCGACGGGTCGATGCGGAACACGTTGCCGAAGCGGGTTCCGACGTAGACGTCCTCCGAGAGCGGCTCGAACGCGAGCCCGAGCAGGTCCTCGCCCGGCGCGCCGATGCCCTCGACGCGCACCGAGAGGGCGCCACCGCGGCTCACGACGCCGACGAAGTTGCCGGTCGAGTCGTCGTCCAGCAGCGGGTCGTCCTCGTCGTTGCCGACCAGGATCAGGTCCCCGACGCGGTCGAACTCCATGTCGCCGTAGCCGACCGTCGTGCCCTCGATCGTGAACCCGAACGCCGACGGAGCGAGCGGCGGCACGCTCGCGCCGCGCAGCACGACGGGGCCCGCGGTGACGAACGCGATCGCGCCGTTGCCGTCGAAGGTGATGCCGCTCGGCGGCGTCGGCGAGAAGTCGTACGGCGCGACCGCGGTCGGTGCGCCGCCGGCGAGCGGCACGCTGCGCAGCACGTCGCCGCCGGCGTCGGCGACGACGATCTCCTCGTTCAGCGGGTCGATCCCGAGGCCGACGGGGTCGACGTAGCCGGTCGCGAAGCTCGTCGCGGTGCCGTCCGCGGCGACCGTGTCCACGCGGGCGCTCGTGCCGTTCACCGCGTACAGCGTCGTCCCGGAGAACGCGACGTCGCGGTACGCGGCCGCCGTCGTCAGCGACGCCGAGGTGGCCGGCTCCGCGTCGAGGTCGACGCGCGCGATCCCCGCGCTGCCGACGGCCGCGATCAGGTCGCCGGCGAAGTCTCCGAAGCCGAGCGGCGCGATCGTGATGCCGGTGACCGGCTGTCCGGTCCCGGTGTCGACGAGCAGGCTCGAGCTGCCCATCTCGTCGACCGCCCAGATCCGCCCGAGCGCGTCGCCGGCGTAGAGCGTGCCGTCGGCGGCGGCCGCGACCGAGCGCAGCACCGTGCCGGCGCCGCCGACGTCGACGGCCGCGTTCGAGACCGAGCCGTCGTCGCGCGCGACGCGCGTGACGATCGCGGTTCCGGCGACGGCGACGAGGTCGCCGCTCGCCTCGAACTCGGCGTCGCCCGGTCCGCCCGAGGCCGAGAGCAGCACCGGCAGCCACGCCTGCGGGAAGGGCGGCGCGAACGAGAAGCCGCCGCCGCCGCTGCTGCCGCTGCAGCCTCCGGCCGCCGCGGCGAGCGCCGCGCACGCGAGTGCGGCGAGAGCGGCCGCTCTCCCGCAGACCCCGAGCCCCGCCGTGCGCATCCGCCGCTCCTGCACCCCGCTCCCGCATCCCTGCCGACGCGGGCCCGACGGTAGGTTACGGGGAATCGGGCAGCCAGTTGCCGTGGAAGCCGAAGGGCACGCGCGCCGGCAGCTCGACGCGCGCCACCGGTTCGCCGCCGAAGTCCTGCGCGTGCAGCACGACGACCTCGCCGCGGCCGGCCTGTGCGTCGTGGACGAAGGAGAGCAGCCAGCCGTCGTCCTCGGCGTCGCCGCCGTCGCGCGGCACGAACACCGGCTCCATGAACTGGCGCGCCGTTCCCTCCGTGTGCCGCTCGGTCTTGCCGTCGCGCACGTCGTGCTTCAGCAGCGCCGGGAACGAGAAGCCCTCGCCGATCTCCACCGAGTACGCGTAGCGGTGCGGGCGCCCGACGAGACGCTCGTCGATGCGCGGAAACTCCTGCGGGTGGTCGTCGAGGCGCTGCTCGCGCGCGCGGCCGCCGCGCGGGTCGAGGACCCAGCGGTCGAGCGTCGGCGGGCCGCCGGGCTCCCGCGCGAAGGTGTTCGGGTGTCGCACGACGTCGACGACGACGCGCCCGTCGGCGTCCTCGTACGAGTTCACCGGGTGGAAGACGTAGCAGGGGTCGACCTCGCACCAGACGACGTCGTCGGCGCCGCCATCGAGCGGCAGCAGCCCGACGCGCGCGCCGTAGTCGGGGCGCCACGCGTACGGGAGGCCGCCGCCCTGCTCGGCGCGCTCCGGGTCGAGCACGACCGGCAGGTCGAAGATCAGGAAGTGGCGCTCGGTGATCGCGCAGTCGTGCACCATCGGCGAGCCGGGCAGCGGCACGTCGACGGCCCGGCGCACGCGCCCGTCGGCGGCGACCGCGACCACCTGCACCGAGCTCTCGCCCGGCGAGTAGACGGCCGCGTGCAGCTCGCCGGTGCGCGGGTCGCGCTTCGGGTGCGCGCTGAAGCCGCCGGGCAGCGTGCCGCCGAAGTCGCTGCGCGCGAGCGTCTCGAGCTCGTCGTCGAGCTCGACCGGGAGGTTTCCGCCCTCGACGATCGCGAAGATCCGGCCGCCGTGGCGGATCACGTTCGTGTTCGCGATGCCGCCGCCGAGCTCGCGCTCGGGGCGCGGGCCCGGCACCGCCGGCCCGCCGCGCCGGGCGACGACGACGTCGTCGCGCACGAAGCGGCTGCGGTACCAGTCGGCGCGCCCGCCGGCGAGGCGCACCCCGTGCACCAGGCCGTTGCCGAGGAACCAGTGATAGGTCGCCGGATCGGCGTCGACCGGGTTC
>CAZQYK010000225.1:0-5985 GCA_964597285.1 uncultured Spirochaetales bacterium | reverse complement strand
CTCGAGAATGCGTCCCTGCGCTCGTCCACCGAGACAGCGGGCGCTGCGGGCGACATCGACATCGCCGCAGACCAGGTCGAGATTGTTTCGAGCTCGATCGAGGCGCGAAGCGGCACGGTCGGGCGCGGCGGCGACATCCGGATCGCGACGAGCGACCTCTCGATCGGCGGCGTTGCGTCCCAGATCCTTACGGCGAATCGAATCACCGAAGCGAGCGGGGTCGCGGGCGGTGAGATCGAGATCGCCGCGACCGGAACCGTGCGCGTCACCGACGGCGCCGTGATCGCCTCCGATGCCGAGGCCGCGAACCCGGGCGGCGACATCCGGATCGACGCCGCGGCGATCGAGGTGATCGGAGCCGGCCCGGACGCCGTTGGCACGGTGCGCGACTCCGCGATCGAGACGGCGGTGCTCGCCGCTGGCGACGGTGGATCGATCCATCTCGGCGGCGGCGACGTGCACATCGCGCGCGACGGGGGCCCACAGGCGGGTAGCGTGCGGGCCTTTGTCGCGCCGGGCGCCTCGGGGAGCGCGGGCGACGTCGAGCTGATGGTGCGCAGCGTCACGCTCGGCGAGGGCGGCCAGATCTCGACGACGACGCGCGGGGCGGGCGCGGGCGGTGCGATCTCGATTCAGGCCACCGGAGACGTCTTGGCGAGCGGCGACGACGTGGTCGACGAGGAGACGCGACCCTCTGGGATCTTCGCGCGCTCGGAGACGGACGCCGACGGCAACTCGATCGCGATCACGGCGCACTCGATCGAGATCAGCGGCGGTGCCGAGGTGTCGACACGCTCGAGGCTCACGGGGCGGTCGGGCGACGTCACGCTAGTCGCGAGCGATCACATCCGCGTAGAGGGAACGGGCCGTCAGGGCTCGGTGGTCAGCGCGCGTGCCGTCGACGGTCCGGGCGGCGACCTGATCGTGAGCGCGCCACTCGTCGAGGTGCTCGACGGCGGCTCGATCGACGTCAGCTCGAGCGGCTTCGGCCTCGGCGGCCGGATCCTCGCGGACGTCGGCAGCCTGACCGTCGCGGGCGCGAGTGCGAGCGGCTTCGAGGCTGCCATTGCCGCGCAGGCCGACGGCATCGGCGACACACAGGGCGTCGCGATCGCGGCGACGGGCACGGTGCGCGTGGGGGCGGGCGGCCGGATCTCGGCGAGCTCGCGCGGCAACGGCGGGAGCCCCGGCGACGTAACGATCAGCGCCGGGGCGATCGACGTCGCGGGCGGCCGTATCACCGCCGAGGCCAACCGCGGTCGCGGAGGCAACGTCACGCTCGCGGCGGTCGGCGACGTGACGCTTTCGGGTGGCGAGGTGACCGCGCGTTCGGCGGCAGCGGGTGACGCCGGCACGATCTCGATCTCGGCGGGGCGCTTCTTGAGCAGGGGCGGTCGCGTCACGGCCGACTCGCCGGCGTTCGGCGGCAACATCGAGATCACCGCGAGCGAGCTCGTACACCTCGCCGGCTCCGAGATCAACGCCATCTCGCGCGGCGGTGCAAATGCGATGGGCCTGGCCGGCGGCAACATCCTGATCGATCCGCCCGCGGTCGTGTTGAACCAGAGCACGCTCACGGCCAACGGCTTCGGCAACGCGAACGGCGGGAACATCTTCATCGCGGGCAATCCGCTGCTGATCTCGGCCGACAGCGCGATCACCGCGTCATCGCAGTTCGGAACCGCCGGGACGATCGTGTTCGCGTCGCCGAACGCCGAGGTCACCGGCGAGCTCGCGGCGTTGCCGAGCGCGTTCCTCGATGCCTCCTCGCTGCTGGCCGAGGCCTGCCTCGCGCGCGACGAGGTCAGCGGGACCTTCACCGTGCGCTCCATGCGCGCGCTGCCCCGCCCGCCCAAGGCGCCGTTCGGGCCGGACTCCGGGCGCTCCGGCGAGCAGTGCGAAACACCTTAGGCCGGGGCGCGCGTTCGTCGATGGCCAGCCACCGCTCCGCGCTCGCCGCCGCGCTGCTCGCGCTCGGCGCGGCCAGCGAAGCGATCGCACAGGACATTCGCCCTGGCGATGTCCGGCCCGAGCTTCCCCCGCCGGCGCCGGGCGAGGAGGCGCCGCGCTTCGAGCTGCCGCCGCTTCCACTGCCGGGCGCCGAAGGGCGGCCGGCGGCGGGACTTCGCCTGCGCGTCGAGCGCTTCGAGATCACGGGCAGCACGGTCTTCGAGGACGAGGAGCTCGCGCGCGCGGTCGCGCCGTTCACGGGACGCGAGCTCGAGACCGAGGAGCTGCTCGCGGCGCGCGACGCGGTGACGCGCCTCTACGAGGACGCGGGATACCGCGGCTCTGGCGCGGTGCTTCCTGATCAGGACCCCACGGGCGGCGTGGTCCGGCTCGAGGTGGTCGAGAACGAGCTCGCCGAGGTGGAGGTGCACGGCAATCGGCAGTTCCGCGACGGTTACTTCGCCAGTCGGTTGCTGCGCGCGGGCCGCGCGCCGTTGCGCCTCCAGCAGCTCGAGGCGGTGATACAGCAGCTTCAGCGCCATCCGCTGATCGAGCGCGTGGAAGCGGTGCTCGAGCCCGCGCGCGTGCGCGGCCAGAGCCGGCTCGTGCTGACCGTCGCCGAAGGTGCACGATTCCATCTGGGCCTCGAGGGAAGCAACGACCGCTCGCCCGCGGTCGGCAGCTGGGGCGGAGGCGGGGACGCTTCGGTTTTCAATCTGGTCGGCTGGGGCGACGCCGTCACGGTGCGCGGCCAGGCGAGCGAAGGCGTACAGGACTACGAGGTGCGCGCCGACGCGCCGATCACTCCCTGGGACACGCGCGCCGCGTTGCGCTTTCGCGAGACGCGCGTCGAGATCGTCGAGTCTCCGTTCGACGAGCTCGAGATCGAGTCGTACGCGCGCACGTGGGGCGCCGAGCTCGAGCATCCGCTCTATCGCGACGATCAGGACGAGATCTCGATTGGCGTGATCGGTGAGCTGCGCAAGCTCGAGACGCAGGTGCTCGGACTCGACTTCTGCTTCGAGCCCGCGGCCGACTTCTCGAATCCGCTTCCGAGCTGCAGCGACCCGCGCGCAACCGTGCTGCGCAGCAGCGCCGGCTGGACCCGGCGCAGCGCGAGCGACGTGATGGCGCTGCACTCGCTGCTCTCGTTCGGTATCGACGCGTTTGGGGCCACCAGGCACACCGATCGCGACCTCGCCGACGGACGCTTCGTCGCCTGGCTCGCGCAGGCGCAGTGGGCACACGTGCTGCCCGAAGCGCTCTGGGATTCCCACCTCGTGCTGCGTGCCGACCTCCAGCTCGCGAGCGAGCCGCTGCTCTCGTTCGAGCGCTTCGCAATCGGCGGCCGCACCACCGTGCGCGGATACCGCGAGAACTTCCTCGTGACCGACAACGGTGTCACCGCCTCGGCCGAGCTGCGCGTGCCGATCTGGCGCGACGCCCTGGGCCGCCACCGCCTGGAGGTGGTGCCGTTCACGGACGTCGGCCACGGCTGGAACGACGGGCCCTCCGATCCCGAGGACGACGTGCTCTGGAGCGGCGGCGTCGGATTGCGTACCGAGCCGATCGATGGCGTGTTCGGCGAGGTATGGTGGGGCGGGCGGCTCGCCCGCGTGGGTGGTCTGGGGCACGACCTCCAGGACGACGGGGTTCATGTGCGGTTGCGGGTCGATGTGCCATAACGCGTGCGCGCTGCTGGTGTTGCTCACCCTCGCGCTTGCCAGCGCGTCGCCCGCGTTCGCCTCGGTGTGTGCGCCGGCGGCGGAGCCGGCCGCACCGTCGAGCCCGGCGGAGGCCGCGCTGCTGCGCGGCAACGCGGCGCTTGGCCGTGGCGAGGCGGCCGCCGCACTGGAGGCGTACCGAGAGAGCGAGCGGCTTGCCGCGCAGGAGGGTGCGCCGCGCCTCTCGTGGCTGGCCGCCGCGAACGCGCAGCGCGCCGCGGTGTTGGCCGGCGCACTCACCGGCGTCGAGGAGCGGCTCGAGCAGCTCGTGCACGGGCAGGGGATTGCACCAGCATTCCGCCCCGAGCTGCTCGTGAACGTAGCCGGCAGCTGGGCGCTGCTCGCCGACTCGGCGAAAAGCGAGCGCGCCACGCGCGCGAGGCAGCGCGCCATCGAGCTGCTCGCCGAAGCGGCCGAAGCGGCGCGCGAGGCGGGCGATCACCGCATGCGCTCCTACGCTCTCGGCGATGCCGGCACGCTCTATGAACAGGCCGCGCGCCTCGGCGAGGCGCGCACGCTGACGCGGCGTGCGCTATTCGAAGCCAGCCAAGCGGATGCGCTCGACGCCGCCTACCAGTGGCACTGGCAGCTCGGGCGGATCGAGCGCGCGTCCGGCGCACCCGAGCTCGCGTTAGCGGCATTTCGGGAGTCGGTTCGCGTCCTCGACGCGCTTCGCTCCGAGCTCGCGCTCGGCGCCACCGGCGAGGCGCTGACCTTCCGCGATGAGGTAGAGCCCGTCTACCTGGGTCTCGTGGATCTGCTGCTGCGACGCAGCTCTGCCGCCGACCCCTCGTCGCGCCAGGCCGCGCTGCGCGAGGCGCGCGACACGCTCGAGTCGCTCAAAACCGCCGAGCTGCGCGACTACTACCACGACCCCTGCCTTGCAGCGCAACGGGAAACGGCGGTCGAGGCGGTGCCCGGCGCCGTGGTGCTCTATCCAGTGGTGCTCCCCGACCGGCTCGAGCTGATCGTCGGTACCGAGGAGGGGCTCACGGCCTATCGGTCGCCAGTCGACGCAGCGACGCTCGTGGCCGCGGTGCGCAGCTTCCGCCAGCTGCTGCCGAAGCGCACCACGAACCAGTACCTGCCGCTCGCCCAGCAGCTCTACGACTGGCTGATCCGTCCGGCAGCGCCTTCGCTCGAGGGTCGCTCGATCTCCGCGCTGGTGATCGTACCCGGCGGAGCGCTCCGTACGATTCCTTTCGGCGCGCTGCACGACGCGCGCCAGGATCTCTTTCTCGCGCAGAAGGTGGCGGTGGCAACGGCCCCCGGCCTGACGCTCATCAACCCCCGGCGCATCGATACGACTCGCGTCGAGGTGCTCGCCGCGGGCATCTCCGAGTCGGTGCAGGGGTTCCCGGCGCTGCCGAACGTGCGCGCGGAGATCGAGCAGGTCGATGCGCGGTTCGACGGACTCACGCTCGTCGATGAGAGCTTTGGCGCCGAGCGATTCGCGCGCGAGGTGCTCGAGCGGCCGTTCGGCATCGTGCACATCGCCTCGCACGGCGAGTTCCGCGGCGAAGCCGGCGAGAGCTTCGTGTTGACCTACGACCGCAAGCTCACGATGGGTGAGCTCGGCGACATCGTCGGCCGCACGCGGCTGCGCAACGAGGCCCCCCTCGAGCTGCTCACGCTGTCGGCCTGCCAGACGGCCGCCGGCGACGACCGCGCGGCCCTGGGTCTCGCGGGTGTAGCGCTGCGCGCGGGCGCGCGCAGTGCGCTCGCAACGCTGTGGTCGGTGTCTGACGAGGCGTCAGCGGTGCTCGTGAAGCGCTTCTACGCGGAGCTCGCGGGCGGCGCCTCGCGCGCCGAGGCGCTGCGGCGCGCGCAGATCGAGCTGCTCGAGACGCGCGCCTATCAGCACCCCGCCTACTGGGCGCCGTTCCTGCTGATCAGCAGCTGGCTGTAGCCCGCGGGGGCGTAGTGGAAGGGCTGCAGTAGGCGTTACTCAACATGATCACGCGTTCATCATGAATCCACACGCCGCGGTCGGAGCCCCCGAGTTCCCCGGCCTCCGCGCGCGCCGCGGCCCGATAGGCTTTCGGCGCGTTCCCCGGAGGGAGTCGGCCGAATCGGCCTCGCCCGTTGCGCCAGGAGCCCCGATCTCGGCTCGACCCGACCCGTGGGTTCCCCCTGAAACGGTCCACGCATGAGTGTGTCGTTTCCTCCGCTCAGCTCGTCGTCGTCCGGTTGCCGGTGGCGGCGCGCTCGAGCTCGCGCAGCCGGTAGCTCCGCCCGCTGATGTTGAGCACGTGGCTGCGGTGGAGCAGACGATCGAGGATCGCCGTGGCGAGCACCTCGTCGCCCGCCA
>CAZQYK010000224.1:0-6682 GCA_964597285.1 uncultured Spirochaetales bacterium | reverse complement strand
AGCCGGCGCACCGGCGAAAGATCGCGCGCGAGGTCGCGCACGAGCTGCTCGGACGTGCGCCGCGTCATCGCTCGCGCCCCGCCAGCCGCGCGCGCAGCGCGCGGTAGCCGCGGTGCGCGCGCACCTTCAGCGCGCCGGGGCTCACGCCGACCCGCGCCGCGGCCTCCTTCACCGACAGCCCCTCGAGGTGCAGCAGCTCGACCGCGGTGCGCTGGCTCTCGGGCAGCGCCTCGAGCACGCCGGCGAGCTCCGGCGACAGCGCGCCGTCGCCGGGCTCGGCCGGCGAGACCTCGGGCTCCGCGGCGACGTCGACCTCGCCGCTGCGCTCGTGCCGCAGCCGCCGCGCGCGCGCGCGCAGCGCGTCGATCGACGCGTTGCGCGCGACCGCGCCGAGCCACGGCGCGAATGCCCGCTCGGGCCGATAGGTGTGGCGGAATCGGTGCACCCGACCCGAGCCGCGCTAGCCGATCCGCAGCGCGCCGCGCACGAGGCCGCGCAGCCGCGACCCGAGCAGCCGCTCCGACCACGCCGACGCCCGCTGGATCGCCTCGAGCGCGTCGCCCTGGCCCGGCCACGCCGAGCGCACGACGTCGGGGTGCACGTGGTTGATCAGCCGCGAGAGCGCCGCGGTGACGACGACGAGGTCGTCGACGAGGCCGAGCGGCCCGAGGAGCAGCGCCGGCAGCAAGTCGATCGGCGACAGCACGTAGCCGACGCCGAGCAGCGCCACGAGCTTCGCGCCGCGCGGCACGCGCGCATCGCGGAGCAGCCGCGCGAGCAGCACCGTGAAGTCGGGCAGCAAGAGCAGCAGGTCGCGCACGCCCGAGCGGTCGCCCGGCGCCGAGCGCGTGACGTGCGTGCGCAGCCGATCGTAGAGGCGCCGCTCGCGCGGGTTCAGCTCGATCGTGATCACCGGGTCGGTCAACGGCTGCGAGGGTAGCCCAGCAGCGCCCCTCAACGGGCCACGCTCTGGAAGATCTCCGCGAGGCCGAAGAGCGGGCGGAAGTTCGTCGCCTCGACGAAGCGCTCGCCCGACACGGTGACCGGGAACTTGATGTAGTCGAGCGCGCCCGGCGGGATCGCCTGGAGCCCCCAGCGGAACGCGCGGTCGAACGCGAAGCGCAGCAGCGGCTCGGGCACCGGCACCGCGCGGCCGCCGGTCTCGCGGATCGCCGTGTGCAGCGGCACCTCGCCGGGGCCGGTGACGTTGAACACGCCCTGGAGCCCGTGCTCGAGCGCGAGCGCGATCGCCTCGGACACGTCCTCCTCGTGGATGAACTGCATCATCGGGTCGAATCCCATCACGGTCGGGATCCGCGACTGCTTCAGGTACTGCCCGATCATCGAGTGCACGTACATCCCGAGCACGTTGACCGGGCGCAGCACGCAGGTGCGCAGATGCGGGTAGCGCCACAGGTAGGCCGATGCGAGCGTGTCGACCTCGACGAGGTCGCGGATCTCCGGGTAGCTGCGGCTCGCCGACAGCGGCGAGTCCTCGTCGAGGTAGTACGGGTTCTCCGGGAACGCGCCGTAGACGTAGGAGCTCGACACGACGACGAGGTTCTGCACGCCGTGGTTGATGCAGTGGTCGAGCAGCTGCTTCGTGCCGCGGACGTTGGTGTCGTAGCGCTCCTGCTCGGTGCTGCGGAAGTGGCGGATGAAGCCGAGGTGCACCACCGCCGACGGCATCTCGGTGCGGATCACGTCCTCGAACTTCTTCTTGCGGATGTCGACGACGTGGACCGTCACGCCCCGAGGGGCCCCGTCCCATCCGACGCGGTCGACGCCGCAGACCTCGAACTTCTCGCGCAGACGCCGGGCCAGCAGGCGGCCCTGTCCGCCCGAGATGCCGGTGATCAGGACCTTTTCCACTGCTTCCTCGGGGGTTTCGTCGCGCAGGGTAACCGTTGCGCGCCGAGCGATCTACGGGCGCGCGCACCGTGCTAAGGTGCCCGGCG
Organism: uncultured Spirochaetales bacterium; assembly: GCA_964597285.1. Taxonomy (GTDB): domain Bacteria; phylum Myxococcota_A; class UBA9160; order UBA9160; family SMWR01; genus JAHEJV01. The sequence continues at coordinate 4,724 of CAZQYK010000224.1, read as the reverse complement.
CCTGGGGCCCCAGAGGGACCGTGGTCGAGCCTTCCGCGCGATACGAAGAGATCAAGATCCCGCTCTCGGAACCCCTCCAGGGAGTGGAGGAGGTCTCGGCGGTGCTGGGCGTGCCGCGCTGGTGGCCGACCGGCTCGCGCGTCAGCGTCGTGCTGGCCCACGGCGCGACCGGCAACCTCGACGAGGCGGCCGTCGCGGCGGTGCACCGCGAGCTCACCGAGCGCCGCTACCTGACGCTGCGCTTCAACTTCCCGTTCGCCGAGCTCGGCAAGCGCCGCCCCGACCCGATGCCGGTGCTGCGCCGCACGCTGCGCGCCGCCGTCAGCGCGCTCGGCCGCGACCCGACCGCCGCGCCGGCCCATCTCTTCCTCGGCGGCAAGGGCCTCGGCGCGCAGGTGGCCGCCGACCTCGCGAGCTCGCGCGTGCGCGTCGACGGCCTGTTCCTGATGGCCTATCCGCTGCACCCGGCGAAGAAGCCCGAGGAGCTCCAGCCCGAGCAGCTGTTCCGGATCGTGTCGCCGGCGCTCTTCCTCCAGGGCGACCGCGACCCGACCTGCGACCTCGACGCGCTGCGCCAGACGCTCGTGCGCGTCGGCGCGCCGACGCGGCTCGAGGTGATCGAGGGCGCCGATCGCCACTTCAAGGTGCTGAAGAAGTCGGGGCGCACGCCGGAGCAGGTGGTCGAGGAGCTCACCGGCGCGCTCGACGACTGGATCCAGAAGATCCTCGGAGGAACCGCGTGAGCAAGCGGCTGCAGGCCGCGCGCAGCGAGCCGCAGGCGAGCGAAGTCGAATGAGCGGCAGCTCCGACCTGTACTTCGAGCAGATCCCGGTCGGGCGAATGGCGAACTTCGCGTACCTCGTCGGCAGCCGCTCGTCGCGCGAGGCGCTGCTCGTCGACCCGGCGTGGAGCGTCGACGCGCTGCTCGACCGCGCCGAGGCCGACGGCATGAAGGTCGTCGGGGCGCTCGTGACCCACTACCACCAGGACCACGTCGGCGGCTCGATCTTCGGCATGGAGATCGAGGGCGTGGGCCGCCTGCTCGAGCGCCAGCCGGTGCCGCTGTACGTGAACGATCGCGAGGCCGAGGGCACGAAGCAGGTGACCGGCGCGTCGGAGTCGGACCTGAAGCGCGTGCGCGGCGGCGACGTCGTCGAGCTCGGTCGGGTGCGCGTGCGGCTGCTGCACACGCCCGGTCACACGCCGGGCTCGCAGTGCTTCCTCGTCGAGGAGGAGGGCCAGCCCGGGCGGCTCGTCTCCGGCGACACGCTCTTCCTCGGCAGCTGCGGCCGCGTCGACCTGCCCGGCAGCGACCCGGAGGCGATGTACCGCAGCCTCAACGAGACGCTCAAGCGACTGCCCGACGACACGCGCGTCTACCCGGGTCACCTCTACTCGGCCGAGCCCTCGGGCACGCTCGGCGACGAGAAGCGCACGAACCCGTTCCTGCGCGTCGCGAGCCTCGACCAGTTCCTGACCTTCATGGGCGCTTAGGGCCCGCTCCCGTTGGTTGCAGGCCCCAGGCGCGTCCAGTAGGGTTCGGCCGCTTCCACCGGCCCCGGCGCCGCCCGGCCTCGGGGTCTTCGTTTTCCCCCCTTCCCCCCAGCGCTGGAGGCCGGCCCCGATGAAGATCCTGGTGTGCCTGAAGCAGGTGCCCCATCAGGACGCGCGTCTCGACATCGACGCGCAGGGCACCTGGATCAAGGAAGACGGCATCAAGTTCGAGATCAACAGCTACGACACCTACGCGCTCGAGGAGGCGCTGCGGGCCAAGGACGGCGCCGCGGACACCGAGGTCGTCGTCGTCTCGATCGGCCCCGACCGCGTCACGCAGGCGCTGCGCACCGCGCTCGGCATGGGCGCCGACCGCGCAATCCACGTCAAGGACCCCGAGACCGAGGGCTCCGACGCGCTCGGCATCGCGAAGATCCTCGCCGCGGTCGCGAAGCAGGAGAGCCCGGACCTGATCTTCACCGGCCTGATGGCCGACGACGGCAACTTCGCCGCGGTGCCGCCGATGTTGGCCGAGCTGGTCGGGGTGCCGCACACGACGGCCGCGGTCGCCGTCGCGCGCAGCAACGGCACGCTGACCGTCGACCGCGAGATCGAGGGCGGCGCGAGCGAGGTGGTCGAGCTCCAGGCCCCGTGCCTCATCGCCGTGCAGACCGGCCTGAACCAGGTCCGCTACGCGTCGCTCAAGGGCATCATGGCGGCGAAGAAGAAGCCGCTCGACGTCAAGACCGCGGCCGATCTCGGCGTCGCCGGCCAGGTTGGCGCCGGCGCGGCGAAGGTGAAGATCGACAAGATCGCGCCGCCGCCGAAGGGCGACCGCGCCGACATCCTGTCGGGCTCGACCGACGAGGTCGTCGCCGGCCTCATCGGCAAGATCAGGGAGCTGGGGCTCCTCTAGCCCCCTTCCCTCGCTGCGGATCGCGCGAGGTCCCTCCAGGAAGGAGTCACCGGTGGCAAGCATCCTGATCGTTGCGGAGATCCAGAAGGGCCAGATCCGCGAGGCCAGCTACGAGCTCGCCGCGTTCGCCCAGAAGGTGGCCGGCGCGAGCGGCCGCGACGTCAAGAGCCTCGTGATGGGCAACGGCATCGACGGCCTGGCCGAGGAGTTCTCGAAGCGCGGCGGCGGCACCGTCTACGCGGCGAACCACGAGCTGCTCGGGTCGTACTCCGCCGCGACCGCGGGCGCGGCGATCCGCAAGGCCGTCGAGACGTCGGGCGCCGACCTGATCCTGATCTCGAACACGCCGAGCGGCTGGGACGTCGCGCCGCGGATCGCGGCCGCGCTCGACGCCGCGTTCATCAGCGACTGCTTCGACGTCGCGTCGCAGGACGGCAACCTCGTGTTCAAGCGCCGCGTCTTCAACGGCAAGCTCGACGCGCAGCTCTCGGCGTCGGCCGGCGTGGTCGTCGCGACGATGCAGCCGGGCGCCACGTCGCCCTTCGACGGCGCGTCGAGCGGCTCGGTCGAGAAGCTCGACGTCGCGCTCGACGCCGGCGCGCTGCGCAGCCGCTTCGTCGAGATCAAGGCCGCCGAGGCGAAGGGCGTCGACCTGTCGAAGGCCAGCGTCATCGTCTCCGGCGGCCGCGGCGTCGGCGACCCGGAGAAGTTCCCGGAGGTGATCGAGCCCCTCGCGAAGGCACTCGGCGGCGCGATGGGGGCCAGCCGCCCCGTCGTCGACGCGGGCTGGCTGCCCCACGAGTATCAGGTCGGCTCGTCGGGCCAGGTGGTGAGTCCAAAGCTCTACATCGCGTGCGGCATCTCCGGCGCGATCCAGCACCTCGTCGGCATGAAGTCGTCGAACTACATCATCGCGATCAACAAGGACCCCGACGCGCCGATCTTCGAGGTCGCGAACCTCGGCGTCGTCGCCGACCTGTTCGAGATCGTCCCGGCGCTGACCGCGGCCGTGCAGAAGGCCAAGGGCGGCTGATCACGAAATCCGCCGCAAATTTCATTGACAGCGCGGCGGACGGGAAGTAGTACCTCCGTTGTCGCTCGCAGGCGGATCCACCGGCGGGGGGGCGGGGAGACGCGGCGAAGCCGTTCGCTGCCGCTCGAAGTGATGCGCTGCTGGTGATGGGTTCGTCGGCCTCGTCGCGATCGTCGCCGCCCGTCTCCGACGCCCCACCGCGGGGCGTCCGGCGACCGCCGGGGGAGAGTGCGCCGCGAGCCGACGTCCCGGGGGGTCGATGCACGCACCGCGGCGCATCGCGTTCATCAACGAGAAGGGCGGCAGCGCCAAGACCACGCTGGTCGCGAATCTCGGCGCGTATCTCGCGCTCGAGCGCGGCCGCCGCGTGCTCGCGATCGACATGGACCCGCAGGGCCAGCTCGCGAAGGTGTTCGGCGTCGACCACCGCGCACCGGCCCGCTCGGCGATCGACCTGCTGCTCGACGGCGTGTTCGGCGACGCGGGCCTCGACCGCGGTGGCCCGGGCGGTGGGCCGGCGAGCGTGCTGCCGGTGGTCCACACGCGGATCGAGCGCATGGATCTCGTCGTCGCGAACAAGTCGCTCGGGCTGTTCCCGGCGTGGCAGGACGGGCCCGACGGAGACCCCACCGGGCGGCTCGCCGCGGCGCTCGACGCCGCCGCCGACCTCGGCCGCTACGACTTCGTGCTCTTCGACGCGCCGCCGTCGTTCGGGCCGCTGACGCTGAACATCCTGCGCGCGGCGCGCGAGGTCGTGATCCCGGTGCCGCTGACCTACCTCGCGCTCGACGGCTGCGCCGAGCTCGGGCGCACGCTCGCGACGGTGCGCCAGCGCTACGACCACCCGGACCTGCGGGTCACCATGGTCGTCCCCACCTTCTACCGCCGCACGCGGCTCGCACAGCAGATCCTCGACCAGCTCAAGGAGCGCTTCCCGAAGGAGCTCGCGCACTCGGTGGTCGGCTACCACGTGCGCATCGACGAGGCGCAGTCGCAGGGCCTCTCGATCTTCGAGTACGCGCCGCGCGACCGCGGCGCGCGCTGCATGGCCGAGCTCGCCGAAGAGCTCGAGCTGCGGGCGCCCCTGCCCGCGGGAGAGGGAGACCCGCCGTGAGCACCACCGCCTCGCTCCACCGGGCCGCCGCCGAAGAGGCGCCGCGCGCGATCCGCGACCCGTTCGCCGAGAGCGGCGTCGCCGACCCGCTCGAGCGTCGTCTCGACGAGCTCGAGCCGCGCCGCGCGCGGCCGCGTCCGCGCCGGCTGCACCCGACGGCCACGGCG
>CAZQYK010000223.1:0-2535 GCA_964597285.1 uncultured Spirochaetales bacterium | reverse complement strand
GTCGAAGCCCTCGGTGAAGGCGCCGTAGACCGGCTCGAGCACGGCGCGCGCCCGCTCCGGCTCGCCGTGCGCACGCACATGGCGCGCCAGGCTCAGCGCGGCGCGCAGCTCGAGCGAGCGCGCCTCCTGCGCGTGGGCGATCTCGAGCGCGCGCTCGAGCTGCAGCACCCCGTCGGCCGCGTCGCCGGCGCCGCGCGCCAGCAGCGTCTCGCCCCTCACCCGGTGGAGCTCCGCATCCCAGAAGGGCTGACCGGTGCGCTCCGACACGGCGAGCCCGGCGTCGGCGGTCTCGAGCGCCTCGTCGAGCCGCCCGGCGGCGCGGTAAGAGTTCGCGAGCACGCCGAGGCTCATCGGCACCGCGACGACGCTGGCCGTCGTCGTCGCGATCTGGTTCATCGCCTCGCGGTACGCGTCGATCGCGCGCTCGGGCGAGACCGGGCTCGGCCGCGGGTCGAAGCTCGCCCACGCGCGCACGAGCTCGCCGCCGCGCAGCACGAACGCGAAGTCCTCCTTCTCGGCGATCTCGATCGCGCGCTGCGCCAGCCGGCGCGCAGCGTCGCGCTCGCGGCGCATCACGTGCAGGATCGCCGCCCACAGCAGCGCGTAGGCGAGGCTGAACGGGTGCGCGATCTTCTCGGCGACCTCGATCGCCTCGCGCGCGTCGTCGACCGCGCGGTCGGGGCGCCCGACGATCCACAGCGACCACGCCATCGAGCAGCGCACGCGGATGAACGCCCCGGTGTCGGAGCCGTAGACCTGGGACAGGAACTTCGGGTCCCCCGGATCGTAGAGCGCGCGGGCGCGCAGGTGGTGCTCGAGCGACTCGCGCGGGCGGCCGCGGTAGTAGAGCACGACGCCCATCTGCTCGAAGGCCAGCACGCGTGACGCGGCGTCGCCGCGCTGCTCCGCGAGCGCGATCAGCTGCTCGCTGAGCGTGTAGGCGGTGGCGAGGTCCGAGCGCGAGATGTGGATCGGCACCAGTCCGCGGAGCACCTGGAAGAGCTGCGACGTCTCTCCGAGCCGCTCGCACAGCTCGCGTGAGCGCTCGAGCGGCTGCTCGGCCTCGCGCGTGCCCCAGCCCCGCGCCGCGGCGAGCAGCGTCCCGAGTTGCAGCTGGAGCCCCAGCTCGAGCTCGTCGCGCGCCGAACCGGGCGGCAGCTCGAGAGCCAGCGAGGTCGCGCGTCGCAGGTGCCCGATCGCTTCCGCGTTCGCCGACCGCTGCATCGCGAGCTCGGCGGCGCGCCGGTAGTGGACGACCGCGTCGTCCTTGCGGCCGCCGAGCTCGCAGTGGCGCGCGATCAGCGCCGGACGCTCTTCGACGAGCTGCGGGAAGCGCTCCTCGAGGACGAGCGCGATGCGCTGATGGAGCGCGCGGCGCGTCGAGCGGAAGAGCGAGCGATAGGCGGTCTCCTGGAGCAGCACGTGCTTGAACGTGTACGAGACGGCCGGCACCTCGCCGGCGCGGTAGACGATCCCGGCCGCGACGAGGCGCGCTAGATGCTCGTCGCACGCGCGCTCGTCCTCGTCGGCGACGGCGGACAGCAGCTCGAACGAGAACTCGCGACCGAGCACCGCTGCGAGCTGAGCCGTATTCTTCGCAGCCCCGAGGCGATCGAGGCGCGCCTCGAGCGAGTCCTGGAGCGTCGCCGGAACCTCGAGACCCGCGTCCGACGCGGCCGCCTCGAAGGCGCCGGACTCGAGCACGCTCTGGGTGAGCTCCTCGACGTAGAGCGGCACGCCATCGGTGAGGGTCACGAGCCGGTCGAGCAGCGCCGCCGGGAGCTCGCGGCCGCCGGCGAGGCTCGCGATCATCGCGAGCGTCTGGCGCCGCGTCAGCGGCCGCAGCGTCTCGAGCGCGACGTTCGCGCCCGTCGCCCACGGCCACTCGAAGCTCGGCCGGAAGGTCGCGACCAGCAGCACCGGCAGCTCGGCGCAGCGGGCCATCAGCAGGTCGAGCAGCTCGAGCGTGGACTGGTCCATCCAGTGCAGGTCCTCGAACGCGAGCACCGCGGGCTGGAGCCGGGCGAGCGCCGCGAGCCACGCCATGATCGCGTCGAGCGTCGCGCGCCGCTGCGCCTCGGGGGTCGCGTCGGGCGGGCGGTAGCGCGCCGGCAGCGGCACCGAGAGCAGCGACGCGAACAGCGGCACGGTCTCCGCGAGCGACAGGCCGGCGGCCCCGAGGCCGCGCTCGATCTGGCGGATCTGCGCCTCGGCGTCCTGTCCGGCCCGGATCTGGAGACCCTGGCGCAGCAGCTCGATCACCGGAAACAGCGCGCTGTTCTCCTCGTAGGGCGAGCCGCGGCACTCGAGCCAGCTGTGGCGCTCGTCGACGAGCTGGCCGCGCAGCGCGTGCACCAGCCGCGACTTGCCGATGCCGGGCTCGCCGCGCACGAACACGACGCGGCCCTCGCCGTGGCTCGCGCGGTCCCAGTGCTCGAGCAGGTTCGCGAGGTCCTGCTCGCGCCCGACCAGCGGCGTCAGCCCGGCCGCTATCGCTACCTCGAGCCGGCTGCGGACGCCGCTCGGCTGGATCAC
>CAZQYK010000222.1:0-4230 GCA_964597285.1 uncultured Spirochaetales bacterium | reverse complement strand
CGCGTCGGCCGGGCGGCGCACGACGATGCGCGTCTTGAACGGCGTCTGCTGGTCGCTCGTGCCCGAGACGAAGAACTCCTCCTCGACGTAGCCGAAGTCGGCGAGCTCGCCGTGGAAGTCCGGCACGTGCGAGAACCAGGGGCGGCCGTGGATGCCGCCGGTGATCGGCCCCTCGACGACCGGGTCGGGCACGACCGCGGCCTGGCTGGCGGCGGAGCCGAGCGGCAGCCCGAGCACGGCGGCAGCCGGCGGCGCGGAGAGCGAGACGGCGGAGACAGCGAGCAAGACCGCCGTGGCGGCGCGGACGGGTGCGGAGAACGCCATGAGCCCCTCCCAAGTGGTAAATGGCGTGTATACTGTTCACACCACCAGACCGGTCTGTCAACCAGAAAAGATCACCCGGTGGCAATCGATCCCCTCGAGTTGCCGAAATCCCCCGCGCGTGCGAGAGGTTGCCCATGAGCGGAGCGCGCCCGATCGCCCACCTCCCGGGACGGGATCCCGGCGGGCCGCTGTCGGAGCGGCGCGCGAAGACCCGCCGCCGGCTGCTGCGCGCCGCCGCGGCGGTGTTCGCGGCGAAGAGCGTGCCGGAGGCCACCGTCGAGGAGATCCTGCGCGAGGCCGGGGTCTCGCGGCGCACCTTCTACCAGTTCTTCACGGACAAGATCGACCTGCTCGCGGCGGTCTACGCGAGCTCGGTGAACCACCTGCACGCGTTGCGCAGCGAGGCGACGCTGCGCGCGGCGAGCGGCGTCGAGCGCGTCCTCGACGGCTTCGACGTCTACGGCCGCTTCCAGGCCGAGGCCGGCCCGCTCGTGCGGGTGCTCGCGAGCGAGGCGCTGCGGCCCGAGAGCCCGCTGGCGCGCCTGCGCGAGGAGCTGATCGAGCGCACCGTCGAGCTCTACGTCGAGCGCTTCGCCGAGGTCGAGGGCCGCCGCCTCGACCCGACCCTCGTGCGCGCGCTCGTGCTAATGTCGGAGGCGACGAACCTCCACATGCTGACGGCGACCCCGGGCGGGCCCGAGGACGTCGAGCGGGTCCGGCGCGTGATCCACCACCTGGTGCGCCGGGCGCTCGTCGAAGAGCCCGCGCCTGCCCCGCGCTAGCCGCGCCGCGGGTCCTGCGCGACCCTAGCCTGCCCCGCGAGGAGGCCTCACGGCGTGGCCCTGGTGGTCCAGAAGTACGGCGGCACGAGCGTCGGCGATCCGGAGCGGATCCGGAACGTCGCGCGGCGCGTCGTCGACACGGTCAAGGCCGGCCACCGCGTGGCCGTCGTCGTGTCGGCGATGAGCGGCCAGACCGACCGCCTCGTCGCGCTCGCGCGCGACCTCGGCGGCGACGACCCCGACCCGCGCGAGTGCGACGTGATCGTGTCGACCGGTGAGCAGGTGACGATCGCGCTGCTCGCGATGGCGATCCAGCGCCTCGGCCAGCCGGCGCGCTCGTTCACCGGCGCGCAGATGGGCATGTTCACCGACGAGGCCCACGGGCGCGCGCGGATCAAGAGCGTCGACACCGAGGTGCTGCGCGAGACCCTCGAGCGCGGCGTCGTCGCGGTGATCGCCGGCTTCCAGGGCGTCGACGCGGCGGGCGACGTCACGACGCTCGGGCGCGGCGGCTCGGACACGACGGCCGTCGCGGTCGCGGCGGCGCTCGGCGCCGACGCGTGCGAGATCTACACCGACGTCGACGGCGTCTACACGTCGGACCCGCGCATCGTCCCGGCCTCGCGCAAGCTCGGGCGCATCTCGTACGAGGAGATGCTCGAGATGGCGAGCCTCGGCGCGAAGGTGCTGCAGATCCGCTCGGTGCGCTTCGCGATGCGCTACGGCGTGCCGCTGCACGTGCGCTCGTCGTTCCACGACGCGAGCGGCACCTGGGTCGTCCCGGAGGAGCAGGTGATGGAAGATCTGGTGGTCTCGGGGGTCACCTACAACCGCAACGAGGCGAAGATCCGGGTGCGCGGCGTCAAGGACGAGCCCGGCATCGCGGCCCGCGTCTTCTCGCCGCTCTCGGTCGAGGGCGTCGTCGTCGACATGATCATCCAGAACCTCTCGCAGGACGGCGCGACGGACCTGACCTTCACCGTGCCGCGCGACGCCTACGCGCGCTCGCTCGAGATCACGCGCCGCACCTGCGCCGAGCTCGGCGCGCGCGACGTCGACGGCGACCCCGGCATCGCGAAGGTGTCGATCGTCGGCCTCGGCATGCGCGACCACGCCGGCGTCGCGTCGCGGATGTTCCAGGTGCTCGCCGACGAGGGAATCAACATCCAGCTGATCTCGACCAGCGAGATCAAGGTGTCGGTGGTGATCGAGGAGAAGTACACGGAGCTCGCGGTGCGGGCGCTGCACGCGGCCTTCGTCGAGGCCGGCGCCGCCGAGCCGGTGGCGGAGCCCTGAGCCGGCGGGCCGAGCGCGGCGTCTTCGGCCTCGCGCTGCTGCTCTTCGCGGCGGCGGCGCCGGGCCCGGGCGGCGAAGGGCCGCTCGCGCCGTGTCCGAGCCCGCGCGAGCGCGAGGCCGAGGCCGGCCAGACGCGCGCCGTGCAATGCGGCGACCCCGACGCCGGACCCGCGCTGCGCGGGCCGGCGCGCGCGCTCTTCGGGCTCGGCATCGACCCGAACCGCGCGAGCGCCGCGACGCTCGAGGCACTGCCCGGCATCGGCCCGGCGCGCGCGGCGGCGTGCGTCGCGGCGCGCGCCGACGGCCCGTACCGCACGCTCGCCGACCTCGACCGCGTGCCCGGCATCGGGCCGGTGACGCTGCGCCGCGTGGCGCCGTGGCTCGCGCTCGACGGCGGGGGCCCGTGAGTCCGAGCGAGTGGATCGAGCGCGCGCGGCACTTCGTCTCGCGCGAGCTGTGGGAGGTCGTGCCCGAGCGGCGCTCGCGGCTCTCGGCCGTGCGGCTGCTCCAGTTCGTGATCATGCTCGCCGAGGGCTTCGTGCGCGACCGGCTGCTGCTGCGTGCGAGCGCGCTCACCTACTTCACGGTGCTCTCGCTCGTGCCGCTCGTCGCGGTCGCGGTGGCGATCGCGGGCGCGGTCGGCGTCGGCAGCGAGAGCTTCGTCGACTGGGTGGTCGGCACGGTCGCCGGCGGCGCGCCGGAGGCCGAGGACACGATCCGACGGCTGATCCGCGAGGTCGACTTCACCGGGCTCGGCACGGTCGGCGGCGGACTCCTGCTCGTGACGACGGTGCTCGCGATCAGCAACGTCGAGCGCACGCTGAACGACATCTGGGGCGTCGCGAGCGGGCGCACCTGGCTGCGTCGCTTCACCGACTACCTCGCGGTGCTGCTCGTGTCGCCGCTGCTCGCCGGCCTCGCGCTGTCGATCGTGACGACGCTGCGCAGCCGCTGGGCCGTGTCGCACCTGGCGCTGATCCCGGGCCTCGGGATCGTCGAGAACCTGTGGGCGGCGCTGGTGCCGATGGGAATGCTCTCGGCGGCCTTCGTGTTCCTGTACGCGTTCCTGCCGAACACGCGGGTGAAGCTCGGGTCGGCGGCGATCGGCGGCGTCGTGGCCGGCGTGCTCGTCGCGCTCGCGCAGACGGTCTACGTCGAGTTCAGCGTCGGCGTCGTCCGCGCGAGCACCTTCTTCGCCGGCTTCGCGCTGCTGCCGCTGCTCTTCGCGTGGATCTACGTGTTCTGGGCGATCGTGCTGCTCGGCGCCGAGATCGCGTTCGCGCACCAGAACTTCGCGCTCTACCGCAAGGAGGTGCACTCCGCTCCGGCGACCCCGGCCGAACGCGAGGCGATCGCGCTCCAGATCGCGCTCGACGTCGCGCGCTGCTTTGGCGAGCGCAAGCCGGCGCCGCACGCGGAGGCGCTCGCCGACGACCTCCAGGTGCCGGTGCGCACGGTGCGCGCGGTGGCGGCGCAGCTCGTCGATGCGGGGATCCTCTCGACGCGCGTGGACGCGACCCAGGAGCTCGGGTTCCAGCTCGGGCGTCCGGCCGAGTCGATCACGGCGACCGACGTGCTCGCGGCGGTGCGCGGGTGGCGCAAGCCGATCGCGGGTCATCGCGCGACGGGCAGCACGGTGGCCCACGTGCTCGACGAGATCGAGAGCGCCGCGCACAAGGGCGCAGGCGACAGTACGCTCGCCGAGCTGCTCCGAGGGAGAGGTGCAGCACAGATTGACCCCCCCGCCGCACGCGGGTAGGGTCGGACCGTGCGAATCTATCTCGATCACAACGCCACCACGCCCGTGCGCGATGAGGTCGCCGCGGCG
>CAZQYK010000221.1:0-7397 GCA_964597285.1 uncultured Spirochaetales bacterium | reverse complement strand
CCGCCTCGGCGAGCCGGATCGCGGTCGGCGCGTCGGCGCCGGCGAGCCGCTCGCGCGCGCGTGCGAGCGCCGCGTCGACGCCGGCGAGCGCGGCGAGGTCGGCCGCGGCCTCGTCCGGCGGCGAGCCGTAGAGCTCCGCGGTCGAGCGGCGCTGGAACCATCCGGTGTAGGCCTCCCAGATCGTGCGCACGCCCCAGCTCACCTTGCCGTAGCCCTGGCCGACTCGCAGCTCCGGCGGTAGCGCGATCTCGCGCATCAGCGCGTACACGTCGCGGCCCGCGTTCATGCCGGCCAGCGTCTCGCGGTGCACCCAGTCGACCGCGTCGTGCAGCCGCGCGAGGCACGCGTCGATCAGCTCGGCGCCCTCGATCGGCAGGTGGCGACCGGTGATCAGCACGTCCGGGCGCAGCGCGCGCACGCGCTGCACGTTCTCGAGGTACGGCACCGGGAAGCGGACCTTGTCGCCGCGCAGCGTGTTGAAGTTCGGGAAGTGCGGGAAGAGCGGACCGAAGAGATTGCTCAGCAGCGCGACGCGCAGCCCGGGCAGCCAGACGACGCAGCTGTCGATCGTCTCGCCGCCGGGCGCGGCGATCAGCTCGAGGTCGAGGTCGCCGGCGCGAAGCGCGATGCGCTCTTCGAAGACGCGGTCGGGCGTCGGGGTGTCCTGCTGCGCCGCGCCCGGATAGCGCTCGGCGAACTCGCGGATCCGCTCCGGCAGGAACGGGAACCAGCGCAGCGCCGTGCCGGCGCGGAAGCGCGCGAGCCGCGCGTCGTCGGCCTGGCAGGCTGCGTTGTTGGCCTGCGCGACGTACTCGGCGCCCGGCTCGCGGAAGCGCGCGACGCCGCCGACGTGGTCGACGTGGCCCTGCGTCGTGACGATGTAGCGCGTCGGCTTCGGGCACGCGGCGTCGAGCACGCGCCTGTGGTGCGGCGCCTCCCAGCCCATGCCGGTGTTGACGATCACGCGCGCGTCACCGGCGTCGATCGCGTAGCTCGCGCTCGTGCCCGACGAGCGGTGGATGCGCTCGTGGACGCGCAGCGCCGGGTCGTCGTAGCGGAACGCGAGCAGCTCGCGGCCGGGCCGCTCGTCGATCAGGCGGTCGACCTCGTCCTGGACAGCCACGCCCGCGCCGCCGCTACAGGCCGAGCGCGTCGCGCGTGCGCGCGAGCTCGTCGGGGTCGGCCGTCGTCGGCACCAGGAAGAACTCGTCGGCGCCGGCGTCGCGCGCGTTCGCGACGGTGCGGCGCAGCGCGTCGGTGCCGTAGCAGGCGACCTTCGCCGCCATGCCGCGGCCCACCGCGTCGCCGAACACGCGCAGGTAGTCGAAGGCGTAGCGGCGCAGCCGCTCCTCGGCGTCGGGGCCGAGCGCGTACCAGATGCTCGCCGACAGGTGCGGCGGCTCGGAGCGGCCGGCCTCCTTCCACGCGCCGCGCACCCTCTCGAGGGACCGGGCGATCGCGTCGCGGTCGCCGTCGAGCGTGAACGCGCCGTCGACGCCGTGGGCCCAGCGCGCCGCGCGCGCGGTCCCCTTCGGCCCCATCACGCCGGCGACGAGCGGCGGTCCGCCGGGCTGCACCGGCGGCGGGCCGACCGGGTCCGCGCCGTCGAAGGGCGGCTCGCCGGCCCAGATGCGCCGCATTGCGGCGACCTGCTCGTCCATGCGCTGCCAGCGCCGCCCGAACGGTGCCGAGAGCGCGCGGTAGTCGTGCTCGCGCCCGCCGACGCCGACGCCGACGGTGAGCCGGCCGTCGGACAGCACGTCGACCGACGCCATCTGCTTCGCGACGTCGACCGCGTCGTGCGCCGGCAGCACGACGATCGTCGTCCACAGTCGCACGCGCTCGGTCAGCGCGGCGGCCGCGGCGAGCTGCACCGCGTAGTGGTGGCTCGTGTACGTGACGCGCTCGGGCACCGCGAGGCTCGCCCACGGCCCCTCGTCGACGCCGCGGCACCAGCGCACGAACTCGTCGCGGCCGTGCGGCAGCATCGTCGGCAGGGTCATCGAGACGTCCATGTCGGGCTCCGTGTGCGGGCGGGCGCCCAATGTATCATCGTCTGGCCCGGTGGAACTCGTGCTCAGCTACGACCTGCGCGCGCCGGACTTCGGCGCGCCCGCGCGCGAGCTCTGGGCGGCCGCGCTCGACCAGGCCGAGTGGGCCGATGCGCTCGGCTTCGACGCGGTCGGCCTCGGCGAGCACCACGGCTCGCCCGACGGCTACAACCCGTCGCCGCTCGTGCTCGCGGCGGCGATCGCCGCGCGCACGCGGCGCCTGTGGCTGCGCACCGCGGTCGTGCTCGCGCCGCTCTACGACCCGGTCAAGCTCGCGGAGGACGCGGCGGTGCTCCAGCTCGTGAGCGGCGGTCGCCTGCTGCTCGGGATCGGCGGCGGCTACCGGCCGAGCGAGTTCGAGACCTTCGGCCGCCGACTCGAGGACCGCTGGCGCGCGATCGGCGACACGATCGCGTTCCTGCGCCTTGCGTGGACCGGCGAGCCGTTCACGTGGCAGGGGCGTCGCTGTCACGTGACGCCGCGCCCCGACCCGCCGCCGCCGATCCGGCTCGGCGGCGGCACGCCGGCCGCCGCGCGCCGCGCCGCGCGCATCGCCGACGGCTGGTTTCCGCCGCTCGAGCCGAAGCTCTGGCCGCCGTACCGCGACGAGTGTCGGAAGCTCGGCAAGCCCGACCCCGGCGAGTACCCGCCGCAGGGGCCGATCTTCCTGTGGGTGTCGAAGCGGCCCGACGCCGACTGGGAGCGCATCGCGCCGCACGCGCTGCACCAGCTGCGCTCGTACAGCGAGTGGACCGTCGAGGCCTTCGGGCGGCCGTCGGGGCCGTACGCGAAGGAGATGACGCCCGAGTCGCTGCGCGAGAGCCCGGCCTACCGCGTGCTGACGCCCGATCAGACGCTCGCGCTCGCCGAGGCGCTCGGGCCCGACGGCGTGCTCTATTTGAACCCGCTGCTCGCCGGCCTCGACCCGGCGTTCGCGTGGGAGATGCTGCGCCTGTACGAGCGCGAGGTGCACCCGCACCTGCCGCGCCGTGAAGGCTCGGCGTGAGCGGCGCGCCGGCGATCCGCATCGACGACCTGCGTGAGCCGCGTCTGACTCCGGCGCAGCGCGCCGGGCTCGCCTACGGCGAGGGCCAGCCGGTGACGCTCTCGGTCGACGCGGTGCTCGAGGCCGCGGCCGAGCGCACCGGGCTCTCGGACTTCGGGCCCGAAGACTTCCGCGAGCGGCTGGCGCTCTGGCTCGACGAGGTCGACCGCGACCCCGAGCGCACGGGGCTCGGGCGCCTCACGCTCTTCAACGACTGCGTGCGCCACGCGTCGAACCGGCTGCGCATCGGCGCGCTGCTCGCCGAGCACCCGGAGATCCGCCGCGTCGCGATCGAGCGGCCGATCATCGTCGTCGGGCTCCCGCGCTCGGGCACGACGCACCTCGTGAACCTGATCGCCGCCGACCGCAGGCTGCGTTCGCTGCCGCTGTGGGAGAGCCAGGAGCCGGTTCCCGACCCGCGCGAGCACGCCGGTGCGGACGACGTCGACCCCCGCTGGGCGCGCTCGGCCCGCGCGTGGGACATGCTGCGCGCAAACGCGCCGCTGCTCGCCGCGATGCACCCGATGAGCCCCGACCACATCCACGAGGAGCTCGAGCTGATGCTCCCCGACTTCTCGAGCTACAACCAGGAGTGGGTCGCGCGCGTGCCGCGCTGGCGCGACTACTATCTCGCGCACGACCAGCGCCCGCACTACGCGTACCTGAAGACGGTGCTCCAGATCCTCCAGTGGCGGAGCCCGCGCGAGCGCTGGGTGCTGAAGTCGCCGCAGCATCTCGAGCAGCTCGGGCCGCTGCTCGATACCTTCCCCGACGCGACGGTCGTCGTGACGCACCGCGACCCGGTGTCGGTGATCCAGTCGGCGGCGACGATGCTCAGCTACGGCGCGCGGATGAACTACCGCACGACGCGGCCCGAGTGGTACCTCGACTACTGGAGCGACCGCATCCGGCGGCTGCTCGAGGCGTCGCTGCGCGACCGCGCGCGGCTGCCCGAGAAGCGAACCGTCGACGTGCTCTTCCACGAGTTCATGGCCGACGACCTCACGACGGTCGAGCGCATCTACGACGTGGCCGGGCTCCCGATGAGCGACGCCGCGCGCGCCGAGATCGCGGCCTACCTGCGCGCGCATCCGCGCGGCGCCGAGGGCCGCGTCGTCTACGACCTGCGTGCCGACTTCGGCGCCGATCCGGCGGCCGTGCGCGAGCCCTTCGCGTTCTATCTCGAGCGCTTCCCGGTGCGCGTCGAGGTCGACTAGCGTTCGCGGCGCAATCGTGAGCCTGCCGAACCGTTAGCGTCGCGAGCGGCCGCGACTTTCCCGACGATCGTCACTCCGCTGGCACACGGGATCGGGTACAACGGTCCCGGACGGCCTTCCGGGGAGGGGATCGCGATGCAGTCGAGATCTGCGCGCCGCGCGCGCACACTCGGGCTCGCGGCGTGCGCGGCGCTCGCGTGGTCCGCCGCCGACGCGGCGGCACTCTCGGTGAGCTTCGTCGAGATCGCCGACACGTCGACGCCGATCCCCGGCGGCAGCGGCAGCTTCACGAGCTTCGGCCGCAACCCGAGCGTCGACGGCGGCACGGTCGCGTTCCGCGGCGAGGGCGACCCGCCGACGCCGCTCGACTCGCAACAGCAGGGGATCTACACCGGCGCGGGCGGCGCGCCCGCGCTCGTCGTCGACCAGGGCACCGCGATCCCCGGCGGCGTCGGCGATTTCGAGACCTTCACCTTCAAGCCGTCGATCGACGGCGGCACGGTCGCGTGGAGCGGCGACGGCGCGGCCGGCCAGGAGGGGATCTACCGCGACGCGGGCGGCGGCGCGGCGCTCGTCGCCGACCGCAACGCGCTCGTGCCCGGCGGCCAGACCGGCGAGCTCTTCGATCTGTTCGTGTTCGCGCCGGTGAGCCGGGGCGGCGAGGTCGTGTTCCACGCCGTCGGCGATAGCGGGCTCGCCGCAACCCCGACCGAGGGGATCTACACGAACGCCGGCGGCACGCTCGCGGCGCTCGCCGATTCGAATACGACGATGCCCGGCACGACCGAAACCTTCGCGTTCCTGTCGACGCCCGACGTCGACGGCGGCGCGGTCGCGTTCCGCGGCTGGAGCGCGAGCGGCTTCCAGGGCCTCTACCGGATCGAGCCCGGCGGTCTCGTGACGGTGGCCGACGAGACGACACTCGCGCCGAGCGGGCTCCCGTTCCTGAGCTTCGGCGGCGACCCGGCGATCTCGGGCGGCGCGATCGCGTTCCGTGGCACCGACACCGGCGGCAACACCGGGATTTTCGTCGACGACGGCACCGACCTCCTGCTCGTCGCCGACGAGAGCACCCCGATCCCGGGCGCTCCCGGCTCGACCTTCAACGTCTTCGGCAACCATGCGATCGACGGCGGCGCCGTCGTGTTCGAGGGCATCGGCAAGCCGGGCAGCGAGATCGGCCTGTACACGAACCTCGGCGGCGGACTCGAGAAGGTGATCGACACCGGCGATGCGCTCGACGGCAAGGCGATCGTCGAGCTCGAGATCTCGCGCGAGGCGCTGGCAGACCAGCAGGTCGCGTTCTGGGCGCGCTTCGCCGACGGCAGCGAGGGCGTGTTCGTCGCCGTGCTGCCCGAGCCGGCCGCGGCGGGCCCGGTCGGCCTCGGCCTGGTGGCGCTGCTCGCGCGGCGCAGGAGGGCGCGATGACGCTGAACCGACGCGAGTTCCTGCGCTCGGGCGCCGCGGCCGGCGCGCTGCTGCTCGGAGGCCCGCTGCGCGCCGACGCGGCGATCGACCGCTACGGCACGTCGCGCGCGTCGCGCCTGTTCCCGGGCACGGTGCTCGCGCACGCCGACCTGCACAACCACTCGCTCTACTCCGACGGCGACGGCGACCCGCGCCACGCGTTCGCGTCGATGCGCGACGCCGGCCTCGACGTCGTCGCGCTGACCGACCACTCGACGCTCTCGTACGGCCTGTCCGACTCGCCGTGCCCGGGCCGGCAGTTCGACTGCCAGAGCCTCGCCGGGATCGACGAGGAGACCTGGGCGCGCACGCGGCTTCTCGCCGACCGCTTCGACGACGACCACCGCTTCGTGTCGATCCGGGGCTTCGAGTGGTCGAGCCCGACGCTCGGCCACATGAACGTCTGGTTCTCGGAGCGCTGGATCGACCCGCTGCACACGGCCGGCCTCGGCCACGGCGAGGGCGCCGGCGACTTCTCGCACCGAGAGAGCGGCGGCTCGTTCCCGCAGGAGATCACCGACCCGCTCGACGCGATCATCGCCGGCGTGCCGCTCGGCGACCTGTCGATGAATCCCTTCTACCAGTGGCTCCAGCGCCCGCCGGGCACGCCGGTGGCCGAGGGCGGGCTCGACGGCATCGCCGGCTTCAACCACCCCGGCCGCGAGCCGGGCCGCTTCTCGTTCTTCGCGTTCAACGCGATGGTCGAGCCGCGCCTCGTGTCGATGGAGATCTTCAACCGCCGCGAGGACTATCTCTTCGAGGGCACCGACACGGGCGTGCCGTCGCCGCTCGTGCAGTGCCTCGAGGCCGGCTGGCGCACGGGGCTCCTCGGCGTCACCGACGAGCACGGCCGCGACTGGGGCTTCCCGGACGGCAAGGGCCGCGGCGGCCTGTGGGTCACGGAGCTGACGCGCGCCGGCGTGCGCGACGCGATGCTCGCGCGCCGCTTCTTCGCGACGAACCTGAAGGGGCTGCGCGTCGACGCGTCGGCGAAGGGCGTGCGGATGGGCCAGGCGCTCTCGCACGCGTCGGGCCCGGTGACCTTCCAGCTCGACGTCGATCGCGGGCCCGGCTGGACGCACAAGCCGCTCCAGGTGCAGGTGCTGCGTCCCGGCACCTTCCTGCCCGAGGTGATCGCGAACGCCGAGGTCGTGGTGCCGGCGCCGAACGAGCCGGTGATCGCGTTCCAGGCCGACGTCAACATCGCGAACGGCGGCTGGATCGTGCTGCGGATCACCGACCCCGACGAGCCCGCCGACGGCCGCGCGACCGGCGTCTGGCCCGGCTTCGGCAAGGCGATCGCGTACACGAGCCCGTGGTGGCTCCAGGTCTGATGCCTGGCTCGCCCTGCTAGGCATCGGCGTCCTTGCCGATCGCCTCGAGGCGCGCCTGGAGGCTCACGCGGTCGAGCGCGTCGAGCGGCAGGCTCGCGAACACCTTGATGCGGCTCTCGAGCTCGGTGTAGGCGCGGCGGAACGCGCGCTCGCTCGCTGCGTCGCTGCCGCGCGCCGCGGCGGGGTCGGCGGTGCCCCAGTGCGCGCTGATCGGCTGGCCCGGCCAGAGATCTTCACCGCGCCGATCGGCTACGCTGGCCGTCGGTGCCGAAGTCCGGAAACG
>CAZQYK010000220.1:0-5306 GCA_964597285.1 uncultured Spirochaetales bacterium | reverse complement strand
TGCGCGACTCCTACTGGCGCCAGGGCTCGGTGTGCGAGGACTACTCCGCGATCGACTGCCCGGTCTATGCGGTCGGCGGCTGGGCCGACGGCTACACGAACGCGATCCCGCGCCTGCTGGCCGGCCTTGCCGCCGAGCGCCGCGGGCTCGTCGGGCCCTGGGGCCACGACTATCCCCACGAGGCGACGGCCGAGCCGGTCGGCTTCCTGCACGAAGCGCTCGACTGGTGGAGCCACTGCCTGCGCGACGGCCCCACCGCGCGCGACGCGAGGCCGGCCTACCGCGTCTGGATGCCCGAGGGCACACCGGGTGCCGACGGCGCCCGCGCGGGCCGCTGGATCGCCGAGACGAGCTGGCCCTCGCCCCGGATCGAGTGGCGCCGGCTGTCGCTGTCGCGCGGTCGGCTCGGCGAGCCTGGCGCGCCGGCGCGGCTCGAGGTCCGCTCGCCCCAGACGGCCGGGCGAGCGGCCGGCGGCTGGCTCGTCGCGGGCGGACGCGACCAGCGCGAGGACCACGCCGAGTCGCTCTGTTTCGATTCGGCGCCGCTTCGCGAGCGCACCGAGATCCTCGGCGCCGTCGCGCTGCGCCTCGTCGTCGCGTCCGACCAGCCTCTCGCGTTCCTGGTCGCGCGCCTGTGTGACGTGGCTCCCGACGGCGCGTCGACGCGCGTGAGCTACGGCCTGCTCAACCTGACCCATCGCATCGACCACGGCGCGTGGGCTCCGCTCACGCCGGGCCGCCCGGTCGAGGTCGCGCTGCGGCTGAACGACGCCGCCTGGGCGTTCGCCGCCGGCCACCGCCTGCGCCTCGCGCTCTCGAACGCCTGCTGGCCGCTCGTCTGGCCGTCGCCGCGGCCGGTCGCGCTGACGATCCACACCGACGGCAGCCGACTCGAGCTGCCGGTGCGCCCGCCCGACCCGGCCGACGCCGGCCTGCCGCCCTTCGCACCACCCGAGTGCGCGCCCCACGTGCCGTGGCGGGCGCTCGGCGAGGGGGCCTTCGAGCGGCGCGTGCACTTCGACCCGTCGAGCGGGGACGTGGTGAGCACGATGCGCTCCGGCTACGACGCGAGCGGCCGCGTCGTGCTCGGGCGCCACGACGTCGTCGACGTCGAGGGGGGCGACGGGACCCGGATCCACACGCGCATCCACCCCGCCGATCCGCTGCGCGCGCGGGCGGGGATGCACCAGCGCACCGAGCTGTGCCGCAACGCGTGGTCGGTCGTCGTGGAGACCGAGGTCGAGGTCTCCTGCACGGCCGACGCGTTCCGCGTCGAGGCGCGGCTCGCCGCCCAGGAGAGCGGCCAGGAGGTGTTCGAGCGCCGCTGGGACGAGCGCGTGCCGCGCGAGGGTGTCTAGGTCCAGGAGACGCCTTGCGCGGAGCGCGCCGTTGGTAGAGAGTCGGAGCGACGTGCGCGAAGAGGTCGACACGCACCGCAAGTCGATCGGCTACCTGCTGTGGATCTTCGGGTTCATGGGCTCGCACCGCTTCTACTACGGGCGGCCGGTGACCGGCACGATCTGGTTCCTGACGCTCGGGCTGCTCTTCGTCGGCTGGATCGTCGACCTGTTCCTGATTCCCGGCATGGACGCCGAGGCGGATCTGCGCTTCGACGAGGGGGCGAAGGACTACAACGTGACGTGGATCCTGCTGACCTTTCTCGGCGTCTTCGGGATCCACCGCTTCTATCTCGGCAAGTGGATCACCGGCCTGATCTGGCTCGCGACCGGCGGCCTCTTCGTCGTCGGCATCCTGTACGACTACTGGACGCTCAACGACCAGATCAGCGAGGTGAACGCCGAGCTCGCGTAGGCGGGCGGGCCGCCGGGCGGCGTAACGTTCCGGAGGCGCCGTGCGTTCCAGGTCCCGGATGCGAGGATCACCGGCCGTCGCCGGAGCGCGCTCGGACGACGCGGCGCTCGACGCGCTGTTCCGCGCCGAGCGCGGGCGGTTGTGGGCGATCGCCTACCGCCTCACCGGGACCCCGGCCGACGCCGACGACGTGGTCCAGGAGACCTTCGCGCGGCTGCTCGCGCAGCGGCCCGAGGCCGTCGGCGGGTCGCTCCGCCCCTGGCTCGTGCGCGTCGCGACGAACCTCGGCATCGACGCGCTGCGCCGCCGCCGGCGGCGCCGCTACGAGGGGCCGTGGCTGCCGGGACCGAGCGAGACGACCGCCGACGCGGCGCTCGAGGAGCTCGCCTGCGCCGGAGACGACCCGGAGCGGCGCTACGGCGCCGCCGAGAGCGCGACCTACGCGTTCCTGATCGCGCTCGAGGCGCTCGGCCCGAGGGCCCGCGCCGCGCTGCTGCTGCGCGACGTGCTCGGCTACTCGGCGCGCGAGACGGCGCGAGTGCTCGACACGAGCGAGACGAACGCGCGCGTGCTGCACCTGCGCGGCCGGCGGGCGCTCGCCGGCTACGAGCGCGAGCGCTGCGTTCCCGACGCCGCGCTCTACGCGCGCCACCGCGAGGTGCTCGAGCGCCTGCAGCGCTGCCTGGCGGCGCAGGACGTGGCCGGGCTCGAGGCGCTCTTCGCCGAACCCGTGCGGACCGTGACCGATGCCGACGGCGAGTTCACCGCGCTGCCGGCGCCGCTGCTCGGGCGCGCGCGCGTCGCGCGCTTCTACCAGCGCGCCGCGCTGCACCGCGCGAACGGAGGCCCGCGCTCCGAGATCCGCGCGGCGAACGGGCTGCCGGCGCTGCTCGTCGCGCTCGAGCGCCCGGTCCGGCGCCAGGCGCCGCGCAGCCTGCTGCGCGTCGAGCTCGACGCGGCGGGCCGGGTGCGCGAGATCCAGGTGGTGCTCGCGTCGCGCAAGCTCGCGCCGCTGCGCTTCCCGGCCGACCCCCCGGCGTAACGGATTCAGCGCGTCGCGCGTTTCGCGTGCCGGGAGGTCACCCCGTGCACGCACTCGTCCAGATCGGAGCGCTCGCGCTCACCTTCGGGATCCTCGAGCGGGTTCCCGGACTCCGCTTCCGCCGCCAGCCGCTGTGGCGCCGCGGGCTCGCGACCGACGCGCTCCACCTCTCGAGCCATGGGCTGCTCGCCGCGGCGGCCCTCGCCGCGGCCGGCGCGGCCGACCTCGCGCTGACGGCGCTCGGCGCGCCGCGGCTCGCCGCGCTCGAGCCGCCGCTCTGGCTCGCCGTGCCGCTGGCGCTCGTGCTCGTCGACGTCGGGCACTACGCCGCACACCTCGCGATGCACCGCGTCGACGCGCTGTGGGGGCTCCACAAGGTGCACCACTCGAGCCTCTCGCTCGACTGGCTGGCGACCTACCGCTCGCATCTCGGCGAGCAGGCGCTGCGCCACGGCCTCGCGCTCGCGCTCCCGGTGGCGGTCGGCGTGCCGCTCGACGCGCTCGCGCTCGCGGCGGCGATCTTCGCCGGCTTCGCGGCGCTGAACCACTCGAACCTCGCGCTGCCGCTCGCCGCGCTCGAGCCGGTGTTCGTGACGCCGCGCCTCCACCGCCTGCACCACGTCACGGCGAGCTGCGACCGGAACCTCGGCGCCGTGCTGACCTGCTGGGACCGGCTGCGCGGCACGCTGCGCGTAGAAACGGCCGGGCCCGACGCACCGCTCGGCGTGCCGGGCGAGGCGGCGACCTACCCGCAGCGCTGGCTCGCGCAGCAGCTCGAGCCGCTGCGCGGCCGGGCCGTCACTCCCCGCTGACCGGCGCCGCGGCGATCGCCTCGCCCGAGCCGCCGGCGGCGGCTCGCTTGCGGCGCGGCTTCTTCGGCTGCGCCTCGGGCGCCGCGCGCACTTCGCCCGCCGGGCCGGCCTGCACGACGATCTCGACCGGCGCGGTGCGCCGCTCGATGTAGCGCGACACGGTCGCGCGGCGCAGCTCCTCGAACGCGGCGCAGACGTCGTCGTGGAACGCGCGCAGGTCCGAGACGAGCTCGTAGTCGGCGTTGAACCCCCAGCACAGCTTGCCGTCGTAGCTGAAGAGCGCGATGCCGAGCCCGACGCCGGGCAGCAGCGGCACCATCGGGTACATCCCGAGCATCGGCGCGCCGATCGTGTAGAGCGGGAACTGCGGGCCGGGGACGTTCGTGACGATCGTGTTCGCCGGCCCGCTCGCGATGCCGACGCCGGCCTCGATCAGAGCCGGCGGAAGCCACTCGGCGAGCTTCATCACCGTGTCGGCGCCGAGCGCGGCCTGCGAGCGCTTGAGCTCGGCGGTGCGCTCGCGCAGCGCCGCGACCTGCGCGATCGGGTCCTTCTCGGCGAGCGGCAGCGTCACGATCCAGGTCGAGACGTGGTTGCCCTGGGCGCGCGCGTCGCCGTCCTTGCGCACGCTGACCGGCGCGGCGACGCGGAAATCGAGCTTCGCCGGGTCGACGCGGCGCCGGAACAGATAGCGGCGCAGCGCGCCGGTGACCGTCGCGAGCACGACGTCGTTGACCGAGCAGCCGAGCACCGAGCGCAGCTCGAGCACGTCGCCGAGCGGCATCGTCAGCCAGTCGAGGCGGCGGTGCGGACCGAGCTCGCCGTTGATCGGCGTCTCCGACGCCGGCCGCAGCCCGAAGCGCGTCAGCTCGCCGAGCGCGCGCACGCGGCGCCACGCGTCGTCGGCGAGGGCCGGCGCCTCCGGCGGCCGCGAGAGCAGCGCGCGCAGCGCGTCGAGCGGCTGGCGCGCGCGCGTTCGCAGCGAGTCGCGCAGCAGCTCGGCGCCGGTCGGCACCGGGCGCGGCATGTACGCGACCGGCTCCGAGAGCTCGGCGCCCGCCGACGGCGACATCAGGATCTGCGCGAGGCCGGCGCCGGCGACGCCGTCGATCATGCAGTGGTGCACCTTGTTCAGCAGCGCGAACTGCTCGCCCCCCTCGAGGCCCTCGATCACCCAGATCTCCCATAGCGGCCGCGAGCGGTCGAGGCGGCGCGCGAGGATCCGGCTCGCGAGCTCCTTGAGCTGCTCGAGCGTGCCGGGGCGCGCGAGCGAGAGATGGCGCAGGTGGTAGCCGAGGTCGAAGTGGCGGTCGTCGACCCAGACGGGCCAGCCCTCGAGCGGCGTCCACGCGATCTTCTGCCGGTAGCGCGGGATCCAGTGCAGCACCGACTCGATCGCGCGCCGGTAGCGCGCGAAGTCGACGCCGCCCTGATCGTTGCGCAGCGGGCCCGACTCGAGGATCCCGACCGCGCCGACGTGCATCGGCGCGTTCTCCTGCTCGGCCCACAGGAAGGTCGCGTCCTGCGCCGACAGTCGTTCGTACGCGTATCGCGCCATCCCGGCTCCTCCCGACCCGCGGCAGAGCAAGCCCGGTGCCAAGCGGCGCCGCGCCGGGCGCCGCACCGCGCCGCGCGCTGCC
>CAZQYK010000219.1:0-3295 GCA_964597285.1 uncultured Spirochaetales bacterium | reverse complement strand
GCAGGAGACGGTCTACTTCGCGAACGACACGGCGCGCGACGGCGGCGCCCTCGACGCCGACCGCCGCTGCGACGCCGCCGACCCGCGCACCGAGGCCGTCGTCTTCCCGGCGGCGCCGGCGGGCCGCTACCGCGTCGGCGTCGACTTCCCACAGCGCTGCGAGAACGACGTCGACCGCGCGCGCTACCTGCTGATCGTCGAGGCGCCCGGCCTCGCGCCCGAAGTGCGCCGCGGTGAGATCGCCTTCGGAGCCTTCGACTCCCGCGCGGCCGAGTTCCGCGTCGGGGAGACGAGCGGCGACGCGGCCGAGCCGGGCCGAGCTGCCGGTCGCTGAGCGCGCTGGCGCCGTCAAGCGCGCATGCCTCCCGACCGATGAGTCCAGTGCGCGGGCCGCCTGCCCGCGCGCCACGCCGAGGCCCACCCTGAGGAGCCCGAATCCGAGCCCCGTCGCAGCCGGTGAGCCGGTGCGCGTGCTCCTCGTGAGCGAGTCGCCCGCCGACGCCGAGCGCGTCCGCGAGCTGCTCGCCGCGTCGGCCGCGATGCCGTGCGAGGTCGCCCACGCGCCGCGCCTCGCGCAGGGCCTCGGCCCGTCCGGCGGCGCTCGCGCCGACGTGCTGCTGCTCGCGCTGCCGACGAACGGAGGCGCCGACCTCGCCTCGCTGACCCAGGCGCGCCTGTCGCTGCCGCTGCTGCCGGTCGTCGTGATCGCGGACGCCGACGACGAGGAGACCGCGCTGCGCGTGCTCCAGACCGGCGCGAGCGGCTTCCTCGTGCGGCGCGAGCTCGGCACGCGCGCGCTCGTGACGACGATCGGCGCGGCGCTCGAGGGCCAGCGCACGCTGCTGCAGCTCGCGAGCGCGCGGGAGAAGGCCCGCCACTTCGCGACCCACGACCAGCTGACCGGGCTCGCGAACCGCTCGCTTTTCCACGACCGTCTTGCGCAGGCTCTCTCCGACGCGAACCGCTCGCGACAGCGCCTCGCAGTGCTCTTCGTCGACCTCGACGGCTTCAAGGCGATCAACGACACGCTCGGCCACGCGGTCGGTGACGGACTGCTGCGGACGATCGCGCGGCGCATCGCCTCGTGCCTGCGCGAGACCGACACCGCGGCGCGCCTCGGCGGCGACGAGTTCGCGGTGCTGCTGACGAATCTCACCGCCGAGATCGACGCGGCGACGGTGGCGCGCAAGCTGATCGAGCAGCTCGCAGCGCCGATCCAGTTCCGCAGCCAGGCCAACGCGATCCGCTGCAGCATCGGCATCGCCACGTCGCCGCGCGACGCGCGCGACGCCGACGACCTGCTCAAGCGCGCCGACACCGCGATGTACCACGCGAAGGAGAGCGGCGGCGGACGCTTCGAGTTCTACACCGAGCAGATGAACGCGGCGATCCAGAAGCGCGTCGCGCTCGAGGAGCGGCTGCGCACGGCGCTCGACGACGACGCTTTCCTGCTGCACTTCCAGCCGCAGTTCGACCTGACGCGCGGCCGCATCATCGGCGCGGAGGCGCTGCTGCGCTGGAAGCACCCCGAGCTCGGGCTCGTCTCGCCGGCGCACTTCCTGCCGATCGCCGAGGAGACCGGCCTGATCGTGCCGATCGGCGACTGGATCCTCCGCCAGGCCTGCGAGCACAACGCGCGCTGGAACCGCACGCACCGCGGGCTGCGCGTCTCGGTCAACGTCTCGTCGCAGCAGTTCCTCGAGCCGGGCTTCGCCGAGGTGGTGCGCAACGCGCTCGACGCGAGCGGCATGCCGCCGGTGTCGCTCGAGCTCGAGATCACCGAGAGCAGCCTGCTGCGCGACGTCGACGTCACGGTGAACACGCTGCGCAGCCTGAAGGACCTCGGCGTGCGCCTCGCGATCGACGACTTCGGCACCGGCTACTCGGCGCTCGCGTACCTGAAGCGCCTGCCGATCGACGTGCTGAAGATCGACCAGTCCTTCGTGCGCGCGCTGACCACCGACCCGGCCGACGCGACGATCACCGAGGCGATCGTCTCGCTCGCCGCGGGCCTGAACCTGACGACGATCGCCGAGGGCGTCGAGACGCTCGAGCAGCTGCTGCTGCTCGGCTCGTTCGGCTGTACGCGCATGCAGGGCTTCCTGATCGGCAAGCCGGTGCCGGCCGAGGTGTTCGAGCAGTGGCTCGAGAACCCGCCCTTCCGCTGGACGCCGGAAGACGGCACGTCGACGGCTGCTGGGTAGGCCGGTGCGGCGCGCAGGAGCCCGCTCAGCGCGGACGCGGCGCGACGACGGCCTGGAACGTCGTCCGCTCCCTCGCGCTGCACGCGGCCCGTGGCTGTAGCGCGCTGCCCCACGGCTGAGGCGCTCCGGAACTCGGACACGCCGCCCCGCGCCGCGGGGCGGGCATGTCGCTTGCACCGACGCCGGTCGGGAGGTGCCGACCCGATGTCGCGCGAACGATCGCCCTCGCACCCCGCGGCCCGTCAGCCCCGGCCGCGCCGTCGCATCCATGCCGAGGACCCGGCGAAGCTGCCCGACGTCGCGCGGTGCCCGCGCTGCGGAGCGAGCTACCGCAAGGGGCGCTGGACGTGGCAGGCCGCGGGTGCGGACGCCTACGAGCGGACGTGTCCGGCCTGCGAGCGGATCGCGACCGGCTACCCTGCCGGCGTGCTGCACCTCGAAGGCGACTTCGCGCGGTCGCACCGCGACGAGATCGTGCGCCTGCTCCGGAACGTCGAAGAACGCGAGCGCGCCGACCATCCGTTGAAGCGGATCATCGACATCGGGGACGCCGACGGCGGCATCGCGGTGACCGTGACCGACGCGCACCTGGCGGTTTCGTTCGGTCGCGCGCTGAGCCGGGCCTACGAGGGAACGCTCGAGCACCCGCCGACCACGAGTGACGTGGAGAACCTGGTCCGGGTCCACTGGACGCGCGATTGATCCGCGGGCGACACGGCATGCGGACGACCTGGCCGAAATCGGAGAGCTCGAGCCGAATCTCGTGACGCCCGAGCGGATCGCGCTGCGACGCGGACTGGATCTGCCGATCCCCGGCGCGCCCGACGCGCAGATCGAGCCCGGTCCGGCGCTTCGCTCGGTGGCGCTGCTCGGCGACGACCCTCCGGCCGTGCGCGCGGAGGTCGCCGTGGCCGAGGGAGAGCGCGTCGCGCTCGGACAGACGCTCTTCACCGATCGCCGCAGGCCCGCGCTGCACTTCGTGTCGCCCGCCGCGGGCCGCGTCGCCGAGGTGCGACGCGGCGCAGCGCGCAGGCGCGGCGCGGTCGTGGGCGAGCGGGGGGGCGCGGGGGGCGTCGGTCGGCGCGCGGGCG
>CAZQYK010000218.1:0-2593 GCA_964597285.1 uncultured Spirochaetales bacterium | reverse complement strand
GACGTCGAGGCGCTCGACGCACTCGCCGTCCTGTCGCCGGCCGAGACGCACGAGGAGTACCTGTGGCGCGCCGCGCGCCACGGGCTCGCGGTGCTGTGCGAGAAGCCGCTGCTCTGGGGGCCGGGCGGCGACCTCGCCGAGCGCGCGGCCGAGCTCGTCGAGGTGTTCGAGTCGCGCGAGCTGCTGCTCTACGAGAACTGCCAGTGGCCGTTCGCGCTGCCGGCCTTCGCCGGGCTCCACCCCGGCGCGCTCGACGCGCCGCCGCGCCGCTTCCGGATGGAGCTCCAGCCGGCGTCGCGCGGCCGCCAGGCGCTCGGCGACGCGCTCTCGCACCCGCTCTCGGTGCTCCAGGCGCTGCTGCCGGGCCCCGACCCGAGCGTCGAGGCCGTGCGCTTCGCGGACGGCGCCGAGGCCCTAAACGTCCGGTTTCTCTACCGATCCGGCGACGACGCGTGCGACGTCGAGGTCGCGCTGTCGCGCGCCGAGACGCTGCCGCGACGCGCCGCGATCGAGCTCGACGGGCGCGCGGGGGTGCGTGTGGTGGCGCCGGAGACCTACCGGCTATCCTGGGCCGCTCCCGACCGAAGCGTCCCGATGGACGATCCGCTGACCGCCCTGGTCGCGGACTTCACCCAGCGCCTGCGCGTCCCCGACGCGGCCGATCGGCGTTCGCGAGCACGCGAGATCGAGCGGCGCATGGCGCTGCTGTCCGAGCTCGCCGGAGCCTACATCCGCGAGGAGGCCCCTTGACCGAGAAGATCCACGACTTCACCGGGAAGCTGCGCCAGCCGTCGCTGCGCGCGCACCTCGAGTCCTACGTGCGCTGGCGCAAGGACCTGCGCCGCGCTCGCGCGGAGCAGCGGCCCGACCCGGCGCCGCCGCCGATCGCGCCGATCTCGATCAACCTCGACCTGACCACGGCCTGCAACTACCGCTGCGACCACTGCATCGACTGGGACATCCTGAACACCAAGCACCGCCACGACGAGGAGTCGCTGCGCTCGTCGATCATCACGATGGTCGAGCGCGGGCTGCGCTCGGTGATCCTGATCGGCGGCGGCGAGCCGACGATCTACCCCGGCTTCGTCGACTTCGTGCGCTTCCTCAAGGACCTCGACCTCCAGGTGGCGGTCGTGTCGAACGGCAGCCGCGGCGACAAGCTGCTCGAGATCGCCGACGTGCTCGGTCCGAAGGACTGGGTGCGTCTGTCGCTCGACTCGGGCAGCAACGAGCTCTTCCGCGCGATGCACAAGCCGGTGAAGAAGTCGCTGACGCTCGACGAGATCTGTGAGTGGGTGCCGAAGATCAAGGCGCGCAACCCGAACTTCCAGATGGGCTTCTCGTACATCATCGTCTGGAGCGGCGCGGCGCGCGACGAGGTTTCGATCCTCGAGAACATCGACGAGGTGGTGATGGCCACCGAGCGCGCGCGCCGCCACGGCTTCGACTACATCTCGCTGAAGCCGATCCTCGAGCGCGGCGAGGGCGGCGCCGAGGTGATGGACCCGGAGGCCGCCGAGAACCTCGAGCGCGCGGTCGCGCGCATCCGCGCCGCCGTCGACGAGGCGAAGACGCTCGAGACGCCGGAGTTCGCGGTGCGCGTGAGCACGAACCTGCGCGTGCTCGAGGAGGGCAGCTGGCGCGACTTCACGGTGCAGCCCCGCGTGTGCCACATGCAGGCGCTGCGCCAGGTGCTGACGCCGATGGGCACGTACAACTGCCCGGCGCACCGCGGCGCCGAGAAGGCGCGCGTCGGCGCGCCCGACGCGTACGGCGACGAGGCGATGGCGTCGCTGACGAACGGCCAGCTCGCCGACCTGATGGACCGCTTCGACGCGAGCCGCGAGTGCCGCGAGGTCACCTGCCTGTACAACGGCGTGAACTGGTGGCTCGAGAAGATGATCGAGGACCCGCGCGAGGAGATCGAGATCGAGCCGGGCGACGAGCGGATGGACTTCTTTCTCTAGGACTTCGTTCGGGGTCGGCATGCGTCGCATCCTGGTCCGGCTGCCGAATCCGCTCGGGGATGCGGTGATGGCGACGCCGGCGCTGCGGGCGCTGCGGCGCGGGCTGCCGGACGCCGAGATCGCGCTGCTCGGGCCGCCGCAGCACGCGGGGCTGCTGCGCGGCCTCGAGCACTTCGACGCCTTCGTGCCGTGGAGCGGGCGCGGGCTCGGCGCGCTGCGCCGCCGCGCGCGGGTGCTGCACGAGCGCGGCTTCGACGCGGCGCTGATCCTGCCCGACTCGCCGCGCGCCGCGTACGACCCCTTCGCGGCGCGGATCCCGCGGCGTCTCGGCTACGCGCGCGATCCGCTGCGGCGCGCGCTGCTCACCGAGTGGATCGAGCCGCCGCGCGAGGACGGGCGCCGCGTGCCCTTCTCGATGATCGAGCGCTATCTGCGCGTCGTGCGGATGCTCGGCCTCGCCGACGCCGGCGACGCACTCGAGCTGCGCGTCGCCGACGACGCCGCGGCGCGCGCCACCGAGCGCCTCGCCGACGCCGGCGTCGGCCGCGACGACGCGCTGCTGCTCGTGACGCCGGGCGCCGCGTTCGGCGCGAGCAAGCTGTGGCCGCCGGCGCACTTCGCGCGCG
>CAZQYK010000217.1:0-9622 GCA_964597285.1 uncultured Spirochaetales bacterium | reverse complement strand
CCGCCGGGCTTCACGATCTCGACCGCGGTGTCGCGGCGCTTCGCCCGCGGCGGCGGTCGGCTGCCTCGGCCGGTCGTCGCCGAGGCGCGCGCCGCGCTGCGCCGCGTCGAGCGGATCGCCGACGCGCGCTTCGGCGACCCGGAGCGGCCGCTGCTGGTCTCGGTGCGCTCGGGGGCGCCGATCTCGATGCCGGGCATGATGGACACGGTGCTGAACCTCGGCATCGGCGCCGCGACGGTCGCCGGGCTCGCGGCGCGCGGAGGCCCGCGCTTCGCGTGGGACAGCTATCGCCGCTTCGTGCAGATGTACGGCGACGTCGTGCTCGGCGTGCCGCCCGAGCGCTTCGAGCGCTGCCTCGAGGCGAGCCGCGACGCCGCCGGCGCGCGCGCCGACTCCGAGCTCGGAGCGCGCGACCTCGAGGCGCTCGTGCGCGAGTTCCTTGGCATCGTCGAGCAGCACACCGGCGAGCCCTTCCCGCAGGACCCGGAGCGGCAGCTGTGGGGCGCGGTGGCCGCGGTGTTCCGCTCGTGGCACAACGAGCGCGCGCGGCGCTACCGGCGGCTGCACGGAATCGCCGACGACCTCGGCACCGCGGTGAACGTGCAGGCGATGGTGTTCGGGAACATGGGCGACGACTGCGCCACCGGGGTCGCGTTCACGCGCGACCCGAGCGACGGCGCGAAGGTCTTCTACGGCGAGTACCTCGTGAACGCCCAGGGCGAGGACGTCGTCGCCGGGATCCGCACGCCGCGCCCGATCAACGCGCACGGCGGCGTGCCGGGCGACGAGGGGGCGCCGACGCTCGAGCAGGAGATGCCGCGCGCGTACCGCGAGCTGGTGCGGATCGCGCGCCGGCTCGAGCGCCACTACCGCGACATGCAGGACATCGAGTTCACGATCCAGCAGGACCGGCTGTGGCTGCTCCAGACGCGCAGTGGAAAGCGCACCGCGCGCGCGTCGGTGCGGATCGCGGTCGACCTCGCGCGCGAGCGGCTGATCTCGCGCGACGAGGCGATCACGCGCGTCGACCCCTACCGGCTCGACGATCTGCTCCACCCGATGCTCGACCCGGACGCGCCACGCGAGCCGGTGGCGCGCGGCCTGCCGGCGTCGCCGGGCGCGGCGGTCGGCGTCGTCGCGCTGTCGGCCGAAGCGGCCGAGGCGCGCGCGCGCGCCGGCGAAAAGGTGATCCTCGTGCGCACCGAGACCTCGCCCGACGACATCCACGGCATGCACGCGGCCGAGGGCATCCTGACCGCGCGCGGCGGCATGACCTCGCACGCGGCGGTGGTCGCGCGCGGCATGGGAAAGAGCTGCATCGTCGGCTGCGGCGCGCTGCGCGTCGACGAGGCGCGGGGCGAGATCCGCCTCGGCGACGCGACGCTGCGCGAGGGCGACGCACTGACGCTCGACGGCGGCAGCGGCGAGGTGCTGCTCGGGCGCCTGCCGACGGTGACGCCCGAGCTCGGCGGGCCCTTCGACGAGCTGATGCGCTGGGCCGACCGCGCGCGTCGCCTGCGCGTGCGCACGAACGCCGACACGCCGCACGACGCCGAGATCGCGCGCGCGTTCGGCGCCGAGGGCATCGGCCTGTGTCGCACCGAGCACATGTTCTTCGAGCCGGCGCGCATCCTCGCAGTGCGCCAGCTGATCCTCGCGTCCGACGCCGACGCGCGCGCTCGCGCGCTCGCGACGCTCCAGCCGGTGCAGCACGCGGACTTCGTCGGGATCTTCCGCGCGATGGAGGGGCTGCCGGTGACGATCCGGCTGCTCGACCCGCCGCTCCACGAGTTCCTGCCGACGACCGACGCCGAGATCCGCCAGGTGGCGCGCTCGCTCGATCTCGACGAGGCGTCGGTGCGGGCGCAGATCGACGCGCAGCGCGAGTTCAACCCGATGCTCGGGCTGCGGGGCTGCCGGCTCGGCATCACCTTCCCCGAGATCTACCAGATGCAGGCGCGCGCGATCGCCGGTGCGGCGCGCGAGGTCGCCGAGTCGGGCGCGGCGATCCGGCCGGAGATCATGGTTCCGCTCGTCTCGCACGCGGCCGAGCTCGAGCGGCTGCGCGAGCTCGTCGCGCGCGAGGTGAAGGAGACGCTCGCCGGCTCGCGCGCGCGCGTGCCGTTCCGGATCGGGACGATGATCGAGGTGCCGCGCGCGGCGCTGACCGCCGACCGCATCGCCCGCTCGGCCGACTTCTTCTCGTTCGGCACGAACGACCTGACGCAGATGACCTACGCGCTGTCGCGCGACGACGCCGCGCGCTTCCTGCCGGTCTACCTCGAGAGCGGCATCTTCGGCGAGGACCCCTTCACGTCGATCGACGAGGACGGCATCGGCGCGCTCGTCGCGCTCGCGGCCGAGCGCGGGCGCCGCGAGCGACCGGGGCTCAAGCTCGGCCTGTGCGGCGAGCACGGCGGCGACCCGAAGAGCGTGCGCTTCTGTGAGCGGATCGGCCTCGACTACGTGTCTTGCTCGCCGTTTCGGGTACCGATCGCGCGCCTGGCCGCCGCGCAGGCGGCGCTCGCGGAGCGCCGGTGAGGGGCGCCGCGCTCGCGCTCGGTCTCGCGGTGGCGCTCGTGCTCGGCTGCGCCGCGGAGCTGCCGAGACTTCCCGACGCGCCCGGCGCGGTCGCCGCGGATGCCGAGCGGGCCGCGCAGCTGCGCCGCCGCGCGGAGGGCTTCTACCTTCGCCTCGCGCACCGGCGCTTCAACACGCTCGAGACCTACAGCGACAACATCATGCGCGACTACTTCCAGTCGCGGGACCTCTTCTACGACTACTACGCCGACCTCGCCGAGGACCTGCTCGAGGCGAACTTCGAGAAGAGCCGGCCGAGCGAGGTCGAGCTGCTCGAGCTGCGCGTCGAGACTCCCGAGCGCGCCGCGGTGCTCGTGCGCTTCCGCGGCGACGACGGGCGCCCGCTCCGTCCCGGTGGCACCGATCTGATGCGGATCGACCGCTGGGAGTGGGCCGACGGCGACTGGTGGCTGCGCCCGGGCAAGCTCTGACGCGCAGGACGGGAGAACCCCGGTCCACACAAGTGGAAAGGCGTTTCTCCGGCGCCGCGCCGGCACGCTGCCCATGAACATCCGTTAGCCCGCATCTTCGCGTGGTTTCCCGGGGAGTTCCGGGGAGGATTGCCCCCGCGTCAGCGAGTGGCACGCGGGATGCATTGCCCGGGGTCGGACTCCGGTCCAACTCTTGAAACAGCCCTAACTCTCTCTTTCGCGCAGGTTGCCAGGAGGATCCGAAGAGCCCCCAGTCGGAATCCGGGATTCAGGCCCCCGGTCGCTCGCGACGCAGCCTCTTCCCTCGCACTCGAGGCCGCAAACCGAGCGGAACGACGATCGACTCTTCCCTTCCCCCCGGAGCTCGCGGAAGACGCAGGAGCAGCGTCTTGGTGGAGCCCCAGAAGTCCCCGTGGTCCAGCGATGCCGAGCTGGTCCAATCGATCCTCGCCGGAAGCCGTGAGCATTTCGAGCTCCTCTACGAGGCCTACTTCCCCCGCGTCTACCGCTTCGCGCTGAAGCGGCTCGGCGACGCCGCCGAGGCCGAGGACGTCGCGCAGGAGGTGTTCTGCACCGTGTTCCGGGTGCTCGACACCTACCAGGGCACGGCGCCGCTGCTGGTCTGGATCTTCGGGATCACGCGCAACACCGTGAACCGCCGCTTCCGCCGCGTGCGCCCGCGCATCGAGTCGCTCGACGCGCCCGAGGCGCGCGAGGTGGCCGGCCGCGAGCCGTCGGTCGACCGGACCGTCGAAGCGCGGCGGATGCTGCGGGCCTGCGAGGCCGCGATCGAGAACGACCTGACCCCGCTGCAGCGGCGCATCTTCCACCTGAAGCACCTGCGCCAGCAGTCGATCCGGACGATCGCGCGCGCGCTCGGCAAGTCCGAGGACGCGATCAAGGCGAACCTGTACCGGATGCGCCGCGCGCTCGCCGACGGCGCGCCGGGCCTCGAGAGCCTGATCGCGCGCTAGCCGGTCTGGAGGCCCCCTGGGGCGGCAACTCGGCGTGCGCGTGTGATTTTCTGCCACGCGCACCGGCCGGGGGCCA
Source organism: uncultured Spirochaetales bacterium (assembly GCA_964597285.1). Lineage (GTDB taxonomy): Bacteria > Myxococcota_A > UBA9160 > UBA9160 > SMWR01 > JAHEJV01. Next base: position 5,561 of record CAZQYK010000217.1, on the reverse strand, counting down.
CTCCATCGGTGAGGAGTCATTCGACCCCGACGCCTGGGAGGGGGTAACGCGAGGAGACCGCGTTGCCCCGAACCGAAGCTCGCCCCGTTCCCGCTGAAGCGCTCTGCGATTCCCAGCTCCTCGACGCGATCCGAAAGGGCGACGAACGCGCCTTCACGGTGCTGTACGAGCGCTATTTCGACCGGGTCTACAACTTCGCCTACGCGCGTCTGCGCAACTGCGCCGACGCCGAAGAGGTGGCCCAGGAGACCTTCGTGGCGGTGTTCCGTTCCGTCGACGCCTTCGCCGGTCGCTCGGCGCTGCTCTCGTGGATCTACGGGATCGCGAAGAACACCGTCAACAACCACCTGCGGCGCACGCGCGCGCAGGAGCTGCGCATCGAGCGCGCCGAGGAGGAGCTGGTGCGCAACGCGCACACCTTCGACTCGTGCACGCCCGAGGAGCACGCGACCTTCCGGCGCTGCGCCGACGCGGTCGAGCGCAGCCTCGAGGGCGTGTCGGACTGGCAGGCCGAGGTGTTCGCGTTGCGCCACCTCGAGAACCTGCCCATCCAAGAGATCGCGGATCGCATGAGTCGCTCGAACGATGCGATCCGCTCGAGTCTGTATCGAGTCAAGCGCCTGATCGTCGAGGCCGTGGATCCGGGCTACGCCCTCGACTGACAGATCGGGTGCCGGGGGGACCGGTGAAGCGAGAGCAGCGGCGTCGCACCGGACGCGCGGCCGGACCGGGCCGGGCCTCCGATGCGGACGCGGAGCGGACCGAAGGGGTCGAACGGGAGCTGGAAGCGCTGGAGATGACCGAAGACGTGCTGGCGGATTTCTCGATGGACGAGCTGCGCGAGTTCCTGGAGGCCGACCTGGTCGACGTTCCGGTGGACCCGGAGTTCAAGGAGCGCCTGCGCGAGCACCTCTGGAGCCTGCTCCAGCGCCGGGCCGGCGGTCCGGAGCGCGATCCCCACTAGCGCGCCGCGGCGGCGGCGGTCGGGTCGCGCAGCGCGAGCCGGCCGACGTAGTGCCGGAAGGTCTCGAGCGTCAGCCGCGCGTCGGCCATCGCGCGGTGCGGCACCGGGCCGTCGATCAGGCCCGCGGTGATCGCCGCCTGGCGCAGCGACAGCGCGGCCACCGGCTCGCCGGCGACCAGCGACCAGCTGTAGAAGAGCGTCGCGAGGTCGATCACGTGGTAGTCGAAGGGGTAGGGCAGGCCGCAGTTGCGGTACGCCCGCTCGAGGAAGTGCACGTCCATGCGCACGTTCTGTCCGGCCGGCACGACGGTCTTGTCCGTCGGCACGAGCGCCGAGATCGCGGCGAGCACCTCGCGCACGTGCGGCGCGCCCCGCCACGCCTCGGCCGTGTAGCCGCTGATCTCGGCCGCCTCGGGCGAGATCCGCTCGGCGCGCGCCGCCACCTTCCACTCGCCGCACGCGAGCTCGTCGAGGCGGTAGTCGGTGAGGACGACGGCGACCTCGGTGATGTCGTGCTGCTCGGGGTCGAGCCCCCCGAACTCGCAGTCCATGAACGCGAGCGCGAAGTCGTGCAAGCGACGGGCCTCGGGATCGGACGGGACTCGAAGAGGCCCCTGGAGTCGTTCGCGGTCGGGTGGAGTGGCGCTCCCAACGGGAATCGAACCCAAACGACCCCGCCGAGGAGCCTCAGTGACGGCGGGAACCTACGCGATTCCGCAGGGCCCTGCACCCGCTGGCCCGCGCCCGATGCGGACGAAACCGGCCGAACGACGCACCGGGTCCCCCCGGATTCCCCCCGCCATCGAGTGCGCGTTCGGAGCGTGACGTGCCGGAGGGAACCGGGTTCCGGAAGGTTCCGAACTGGCTCCTCCACGAGGAGATGGCGGCACGTCGCACGCGCGGCGAGGCGTTCAGTCGCATCGAGGCCTGGTGCTCGCTCGACCTCGACCTCTATCGGCACGGCCGGCTTGCATCCGAACGCGCCTACGCCCGGAACTGGAAGCCCTCCCGCGACTGGGTGCGCCACCTGATGCAGCGGTTCCGCCAGGAACGCCAGCTGCCGCCGCCCGCGGCCCGGCGTTCCGCGGCAAGGCGCTCCGATCTCGGTCGCGACCACTTCCTCGACCGACAGCTGGACCGACTTTCCGAAGCTCTTGCGCCGCCTTCGGCGAACTCGGAGCGGCCGCGCCTCGACCGGGGGTCGACCACATCTAGGAGACAGAGCCCCGAGACTTCTCGGAGAGGTCTGGGAGACGGGTCACTCTCGTGACCGGCGTCTCTGAGACGCGGCCGCCGCCCGACTACGGCCTCAGCTCGAACACCACGAACACCTGAGCGCGGGCTCTGAGGCGCGCTGGAACGAAGGATTCCGACACCTCGGCTCCCAGGGCCTCGACGAGCTCCGATCCGTGGCGCACGTTCGCGAAGGTCGTTGTGACTCTGTACGAATGGAGCTTCCAGAGGTCTTCCCGCCGCGTCTGGAACTCCGAGATCGAGTACACGTCACCGAGCTTCGCTCCAGCGGACCTGGCCAGGCGCTCGGCGCGTTGTCTCGCGTCGGTCAGCGCGGCGCTCAGCGCACGATCCTCCAGCTCGTCGGAGGCAGCTGCGTAGAGCCCCACGTCCTCGATCTCGTTCACCTCCGAGTCGATCGCGGCGCGCATCAATTCCGAGTACTTCGACAGGTCGCGAAGGTTGACCGACACCAGACGGTCCACGCGAGTGCCTTCGAATACTCGGGCTCCGTCGTCGTAGCGGTACGACGGCTGAATCCCAAGGGGTCCGGAAGAGAGGTCGCCTTCCTCGATCCCCAGCGCGCGGCAGGCTTCGATCAGCAGCGCGGATCTCCGCTCCACGTCTGCCTTGGCCACCTTGATCTCCTGATGGGTCGAACGGATCGCGACCGTCAGCTCGAGCCGGTCGGGGGCGACTTCGATCTCCGCGGATCCCTCGACGTAGATGTGCGGCCCATCGGGGAGGACGTCGTCTGCGCTTGCCGGGACGGGTGCGGCGATCGGGACCAGGGCCAGGGCGATTCGCGAGAGGCGGCGGATCGGGCTCACGTTGGATCCCCTCGAAGGTGTGGTCTTTCATCATAGACGCACGTGAGGCGGTATCCGTGCCGTTCTTTGTTGTTGACATGTAAATTATATCCATATAAGATTACTGTGATGACCCGAGTCGGCTCGATGACGACCAGCGAAGCGGCCCGCGTCGCGGGCATCCCGCAGCAGACCTTGATCGCGTGGGACCGCGACGGCGTGCTCAAGGCCGCGCGACCGCGCGCTTCGCAACGCGGCCCGCGGCACTACGACGAAGAGGCATTGACCGCGGCGCTCTTCGCCGGGTGGGCCTCTCGGATGGGCTTCAAGGGCGATCAGCTCCGGACGATGATCGCGCTGGTCCAGCAGGGGAAGCGGGCGCCGCTCGAAGCGGCCGCGATCTTCACCTATCAGTCGATCCCCGGTCTGATGACCCACATCTTCACGACCGACTCGGACGCCGACGACGACCGGCGCTGGATCGAGCACCTGCGCGATCAGGAGCTGCTGATCGACGGCCCGGCGAGCTTGTGGACGATCCGCGAGCACCTGAAGCCGATGGCACGCGCGCTGCTCCGCACCGGCGACGCGCGCATGGCGGAGCAGATCACAGGAGGAAGGCGATGAGCGAGCTGCTCTCACTGCGACAGGCGGCACGAAGGCTGGGGATCGCAGAGCGCGTGCTGCGTCAGGCGGTTCGCAGCGGCGAGCTGCCTGCGTTCCGTCTCGGGCAGCGAACGCTGCGCGTCAAGCCGACGGACCTCGACGGCTGGATCCAGGACCGCCGCGTGCGGCCCTGGTCCGGCGGAAGCCGGTAGTGTCGCCGCGGCGCCGCGAGCGGCGGAATCTCGTCAAACGCGGATCGGTCTGGTACTTCGAGCGCGTGATCGGCGGGCGGCGCTTCCGCCGCTCGCTCGAGACCGGGAACCTCGAGGAAGCCCGCGCACGTCGCGATGCGCTCGAGCGCGAGCTGTCGACCGCGCGCTATTCGCGCGAAGCTCCAACCTTCGCGGTAGCCGCGGCCGACGCGCTCGCGGACATGAAGGCGAGGCGCGAGGTCGGCGCGGAGACCGGCTACGCGGCGACGACGGCGAGCGATCGCCGCCGCGCGCTTCGGAAGGACGGGCCGATCGTCCGGCGGATCGGCCACCTGCGGCTCGACACGATCGACGCCGCGGTGCTGCAGCGCTGGCACGATGCCGAGATCGTGCAGCGCGGCCGGTCGTTCAAGACCGGCGACAACCTGCTCGACGCGATCGAGCAGGTGTTCCGCTTCGCGCGCTCGCGCGGCTACCTCGATCGCGGTCACAAGCCGGTCGCCGAACTCCGCGAGCAGCTGCGCGCGGAGCGGCGCACGAAGCGCTCGCGGGCCGCGCGGGACGGCAAGCGCCGGCTAGCGCGCGAAGGGGTGCTGACGCCGGAGGAAGTCGGCCGCCTGACCGCCGCCGCGCGCGCGCACGGGATCGAGGCGGAGATCGTCGTGCTGCTCGCGGTCGAGTGCGGGCTGCGGCGCGGCGAGATCGCAGGGCTGCGCTGGGGCGACGTTGCGTTCGGCGCGGGTGACGACGACCCGACGCGCGCGATCGAGGTTCGCGAGGCGCGCGCCCGCGGCGAGGCTCCCGAGGCGCCGAAGTCGGGCCGCGTCCGGCGGCCGCACCTCTCGCGCCGGCTCGCGCGACGGCTGCGCGCGCTTCACCGCAGCCGCTGGGAGCCGGGACCCGCCGAGCGCATCGTCCAGGCGCGCTATTTCGACCTCGACAAATCGCTGCTGCGCGTCGTTCTCAAGCGCGCCGGGCTCCCGCACCGGACGCTCCAGAATCTGCGCGCCACGTGCTCCTCGCTGCTCAAGCAGTGGGGCGTCGCGCCGGAGTACGTGCGGACGGCGATCGGCCACGAGACGGATGCGGTCGCACGAGAGCACTACGACCGGCTCGACTTCACGACCTATCGCGCGCCCGAGCCGCTGGCGCCGGGTGACACGCCGATGGACCTCTTCGCGCGGCTCTGCACCGAACCCGATGCGATCGCGGACGCGCCGGGCGCTGCGGAATGCGTGCGGGAGCGTGCGAGCACGTACCGGGCACGAAACGGGGGACGCACGGGGGTACGAACTCCCCCCGCAGTCCCCTCAGCCGCTGCGGCACCGGCGCGAAATCGCGGGCTTGAGTGGCGCTCCCAACGGGAATCGAACCCGTGTCTCAGCCTTGAGAGGGCTGCGTCCTAGACCGCTAGACGATGGGAGCGCTGCCCAGGACTTCCAGGCGGGGCCGAAGCTAGCACGCAGTCCCGGGCCAGCGCGCCCCCCCGGATCGAGCTCGAACCGCAAGCGCCTCCGGGCGCGCGCAGCGAGCCGCAGGCGAGCGAAGTCGAACTACTCGATCGCGAGGCCGAGCTCGGAGCGCAGCCGGTTTGCGGCGGCGATGCCCTGCGCCGGGGTCGGCGCCCAGCGCTCGACGGCGGCGAGCGCGTCGGTGAGGCCGGCGGCGTCGCCGCGGCGGGCCGCGGCGCGCGCGCGGCGGTCGTGCAGCGGCGCCCAGCCCGGCGCGAGCGGGAGC
>CAZQYK010000216.1:0-8654 GCA_964597285.1 uncultured Spirochaetales bacterium | reverse complement strand
GAGCGGCTGCTCGCGCTCGCGCCGGACGGTCTCTCGCGCGCGTTCCTGTGCGACTCGGGCTCGGTCGCGGTCGAGATCGCGATCAAGATGGCGCTCCAGTACTGGCACGCGCGCGGCGAGCCGCGCCGCCAGCGCCTGCTCGCGCTGCGCGGCGCCTATCACGGCGACACGACCGGCGCGATGTCGGTCTGCGACCCGGCGACCGGCATGCACGCGCTCTTCGCCGGCGTGCTGCCGCGCCAGCTCTTCGCCGAACGGCCCGCGTGCCGCTTCGACGAGCCGTGCGAGGACGCGCACACCGTCGGCATCGAGGCGCTGCTGCGCGAGCACGCGCACGAGCTCGCGGCGGTGATCGTCGAGCCGATCGTGCAGGGCGCCGGCGGCATGTGGTTCTACGCCCCGGGCTGGCTGCGGCGCGTGCGCGAGCTGTGCGACGCGCACGGCGTGCTGCTCGTCGCCGACGAGATCGCGACCGGCTTCGGCCGCACCGGGCGGATGTTCGCTTGCGAGCACGCCGGCGTCCGACCCGACCTGATGTGCGTCGGCAAGGCGCTCACCGGCGGCGTGCTGAGCCTCGCGGCGACGCTCGCGAGTGGCGCCGTCTGCGACGCGATCGCGTCCGGCGAGCCCGGCGTCTTCATGCACGGGCCGACCTTCATGGGCAACCCGCTCGCGTGCGCCGCGGCGAACGCGAGCCTCGACCTGCTCGAGGCCGAGCCGTGGCGCGAGCGCGTCGCGCGGATCGAGGCGCAGCTCGCCGTCGAGCTCGCGCCGTGCCGCGAGCTCGCCGCGGTCGCCGACGTGCGCGTGCTCGGCGCGATCGGCGTCGTCGAGCTGCACGAGCCGGTCGACATGGCGGTCGTGCAGCCGGCCTTCGTCGAGGCCGGCGTCTGGGTGCGCCCCTTCGGGCGGCTCGTCTACACGATGCCGCCCTACGTGATCGAGCCCGACGATCTCGCGCGCGTCACCGGCGCGATCCGCGACGTCGTCGGGCGCATCGCCTAGCGTCTGGCGTCGGGCGAAACGGGCTGCCCGCGCCGGTGCTCGAGCGAGACCTCCACCGCCTTCCGGAACACTCCCTGGATCATCGGGTGCATCTCGCGGTAGCGGGGGTCGGCGGCGGCGCAGGCGTCGTCGAGGCTGCCGCCGGCGTCGAGGTGGCGCTGGGCGCGGTCGAGGGCGGCGTCGTCGACGAACTCGACCTGCGGCGCGCTCTGGATCTGGATCTGGATCCTGTCGCGCAGCAGCCCGGCGAGGCCTCCCGCCGCGCGGCCTCGCAGCAGGCCGGTGGGGCCGCCTGCCCCGGCGCCGCGCCGCAGCCGGCGGCGCACCCCGACGAGCTGGGTCACGGCCCAGAGCAGGCCGATCGCGTAGACGACCCCACCGTAGAGGACCAGGAAGTCGCGGTTCCCGTCATCGGGCAGGACGAGGTAGAGGAAGACGGCGAGCCCGGTCATCCCGAAGATGACGAGGTAGAGCAGGATCTCGTAGACCCTCGAGACGGCGCGCTCGACGAGCGCGAGCCGGCCGAGCCCGGAGAGCGGCGCGGCCGCGCCGAGCGCGGCCGACGCGGCGGAGCCCGAGGGTCCGGCGGCGAGCGCCGCGCTCGCCGGGTCGGGCGCGGCCGCGGCGATCGCCGGCGCCTCGAGGCCCGAGCTCGCGTCCGGGTCGAGCGCCGCGATCGACTCGCGCCGGATCAGCAGCCGGCGCAGCGGAATCACGACGACCAGCAGCGCCACGAGCAGGGCGCCGACGACGAGCACGGTGCCGGTCGCCGGGTCGAGGGCCTCCGCGGTCGCGCCTTCTAGAACGGAGAGGGCCTCTTCCATCTGGGCATCCGGCAGGGGGGAGGGCGGGCCAGACGATACCCGAGCCGGTCGCGGTTCCGCCCGACCTTCAGCGCTAGGCGCCTCGTGCCCCGAGCTCGGCGCAGGCCGCGCGTTCGAGCGCGGGCAGGCCGAGGTCGGCGGCGAGCGCGGCGGCGGCGGCGAGCTCGGCGCGCGCGTCGGAGCGGCGGCCGCGGCGGCGCAGCAGGCGGCCCGCGTCGAGCCGGATCCGCGCGCAGGTCGGCAGTGCGCCGAGCTCGCCGGCCGCGGCGCGAGCCGATGCGTAGAGCTCGAGCGCCGCGTCGCCGCGGCCGCGCAGCTCGTGCAGCCGAGCGAGCGCCCAGCTCGCCGGGCCGCCGTAGCAGATCACCATCGGCATCACGGCGTGGTGCGACTCGAAGGGCGCGAGGCGCGCGATCAGCGCGTCGGCGTCGGCCTCGCTCGCGACGTCGGCGCAGGCGTGCGCGAGCTCGACCAGCGTCGCGATCCAGCGCAGGTTGCGCGGGATCGCGTCGAGGCCCGGCTCGAGCGCGCTCGCCCAGGCCTCGCGCGCGCCGGCCGCGTCGCCGAGCGCGTGGCGGCAGCGCGCGACGAGCGCCCGCACCCAGGTGCCGGGCCCCTGGCGCGCGCCGAGCGTCGGCTCGAGCCGCTGCAGCGCCTCGCCGGGCTCGCCGCGCGCGACGTGCAGCCAGGCCTGGTGCGCGACGCGACACGCATCGGCGTACGGGTGCTGCACGCGCGCGCCGATCGCGCCGGCCTCGTCGGCGCGGCCCTCGACCTCGCCGAGGCGTCCCTCGAGCAGCGCGAGGCCGGTGTCGTAGACGAGCCGGTGCCAGATCGTGCGCGGGTGCGGCGGCCGGCCGACGCGCCGATCGGCCTCGCGGCGGAGCTGCGCGGCGCCCGCGGCGTCGCCGAGCTCGAGCCGGTCGCACGCGACGTCGAGCAGCGCGATCACCGACGCCACCGGATCGCGCGCGGCCGACGCCGCGCCGCGCAGCTCCTCGAGGATCTCGGCGCGCTCGGCGAGCCCGTCGGGTCCGCCGAGGTGGAAGTGCAGCGCGTAGAGCGCCTCTTCGAGCAGATCCGACGCGCCGATCCCGCGCGCGAGCTTCACCGCGCGGCGCAGCAGCGCCTCGGCGCGCGCGGGGTCGAACATCGAGTCGAGGTAGCCGAGGCGCGTCAGGATCTGCGCCTCGAGCCCGGCCGGCGGCCGCTCGAGCCCCGCGAGCGCGTCCTCGAGCGCCGCGCGCGCCGGCTCGTCGCGCACGCCCCACTCGCCGATGTCGCACATCCCGATCGCGGCCGCACCGGCCGCCTCGGGGCGCCCGAGCTTGCGCGCGAGCGCCATCGCCTCGCCGAAGTGGCGGCGGCGCGCGTCGCGGTCGTCGGCGAGCCGCGACGCCTCGCCGAGGTCGAGCAGCGTCTCGAGGCGCCAGCCCGGGTCCGCGTCGGGCACCTGATCGAGCGCGTCGAGCGCCTGGCGCCCGTGCCGCGCGGCCTGCTCGTATGCGCACACGTCGAACGCGCGCTCGGCGGCGCGGCGCGCGCACGCGAACGCGCGCTCCGGGTCGCCGACCGCGAGTGCGCGGTGGTGATGATGGGCGAGCTCGGCGATCGCGCCGTCCGGATCGCCGGCGTGCCGCCGCTCGAGCTCCTCGGCGACGCGCCGGTGCAGCCGCACGCGCGCCGCGGGCGCGAGCGCGGCGTAGGCGGCCTCGCGGAACAGGTCGTGGACGAAGCGATAGCGCGCGGGCGCGTCCGCGTCGGGTGCGACGACGCCGGCGCGGACCGCCTCGTCGAGCCGATCGAGCGCCGCCTCGCGCGGAACGCGCGCCGCGTCGGCGACGAGCGGCAGCGCGAACGCGCGTCCGACCACCGACGCGGCGCGCACGATCTCGACGCAGGGCTCCGACAGGCGGCCGAGCGCGTCGGCGACCCAGTCGCCGGCGCCGATCGCGAGGTCGCCTTCGGCCGCGTCGCGCGCGGCGAACGCGCCGCGCTCGGCGAGCCGCCGGCACGCCTCGCCGACGAAGAGCGGCAGCCCGTCGGTGCGCGCGAACAGACGCTCGGCCAACGCTGGAAGCGGCCGTCCGGCGAGCCGCTCGACGAGCTGGGCGACCTCGTCGCGCGCGAAGCCGGAGAGCGCGACGGCGACGCTGCGCTCCTGGCGCCGCAGCGCGGCGAGCGCGCGCCGCTCGGGCTCGCCGAGGCGCTCTGGCCCGTCGCGCAGCGTCGCGACGAGCAGCCCCGGCTCGCGCGCGAGCTCGAAGGCGAGGTGCTCGAGCAGGCGCAGCGACGCCGGGTCGGCCCAGTGCAGGTCCTCGAAGGTCACGAGCAGCGGGCGCCGGCGCGCCGCGCCGGCGAGCGCGCGCGCGACGGCGTCGAAGAACACGAACTGGCGCTGCTCGGCCGGCAGGCGCGCCGCCGCGCCGGCGCCGGGTGCGCCGAGCTCGGGCATCAGCACCGCGAGCTCGCCGGAGTCGGCGAGGCCGGGCTCGCGCAGCGCGTCGGGGTCTTCGCGCGCGAGACCGCGCAGCACCTGCGCCCAGACCCAGAACGCCGGCTCGCCCTCGTCCTCGAGCGAGCGCCCGCGCAGCGCGAGGCCGCCGCGCGCCGCGACGCGCGACACGAAGCGCTCGCTGAGGCGCGTCTTGCCGACGCCAGCCGCGCCGCGCACCACCGCGTTGCTGCCGCGACCGCGCGCCGCACGCTCCCACGCGGCCTCGAGCTGTGCGAGCGCGTCGGCGCGGCCGACGAAGGGCAGGCCGCCCTCGGCGAGCGCGCAGGCGTCGGGCTCGGCGTCGGGGGCAGCAGCGGAGCGCGCGCCGTCGAGCTCGACGACGTCGCCGTGGAAGCGGTAGCCGCGGCGCGTGTAGCTGCGGATCCGGCCGTTGCGGCCGCGGTCGTCGAGCGCGGTGCGCGCGACGCTGACCGCGCGCGTCAGCGAGCTCGGCGTGACGGTCTCGCCGGGCCACAGGCGATCGAGCAGCTCGGCGGTCGGGACGATCCGGTGCCGCTCCTCGATCAGCAGCGTCAGCAGCGCGAGCGGCGTCGGCTGGATCGCGACGGCCCGGCCGTCGCGGCGCAGCTCGCCGGCGGCGGGGTCGAGCTCGAAGGGGCCGAATCGGTACGTCACGGCGGATCGGCCGAAATGGTAGGGGCAGCGTAAGGAATCGGAAAAGACTCGGGCGCCGCGGCGGCCGATCCTGCGCCCGATGCCGAACGCCGCCTCGAACGAGCGAGCGCACCCGACCGCGGGTGCGGCCGGCCCCGAGCCTGGGGCAGGATGGGACCACGCGGCGCTGCTCCGCGCGCTCCACCGCGAGCTGCGCGATCGCGACCTCGCCGACGCCGTCGCCGCGCTGCGCCGCCGCGCGCCGCGGCCGGGCCACGAGACGCAGCTCCTGGCGTGGGCGCGGCACGTCGCCGCCGAACTCGCGGCCGACCCCGACGCGAGCGACTTCGATGCCTTCGCCGCGGCGCGCGCCGAGCGCCTCGCCGCCGAGCGCCTGCTCGAGCACTACAGTCCCGAGCGGCTCGCGTCCGAGCGCGCGCAGCGCGAGTTCGTGCTGCCCGACCGGGCGCCGCTGCCGTCGCTTCCGAGCCCCGCGCGCGACCGTGCCGGGGCGCTCGCCCTTCCACCCCGGGCCGCGGTGACTCGCGAGCCCACTCGAGGAGACGCATCGTGAAACGCATCCTGGCCCTGGTCTACGGACTCGTCTGCTACGGGATCTTCTTCGGGACCTTCCTCTACGCGGTCGGCTTCCTCGCGAACGCCGCCGTGCCGAAGACGATCGATTCGGGCGTCGCCGGCGCGGCGCCGCTCGCGCTCGCGGTGAACCTGGCGCTGCTGTCGGTGTTCGCGATCCAGCACAGCGCGATGGCGCGGATCGGCTTCAAGCGCTGGTGGACCCGGATCGTGCCGGCGCCGGTCGAGCGCTCGACCTACGTGCTCGCGTCGTCGCTCGCGATGATCCTGCTCTTCTGGGCGTGGCAGCCGCTGCCCGGCGTCGTCTACTCGGTCGAAGGCGAGGCGGGTCGAGCGTTCCTGTGGGGCCTGTTCGGCTCCGGCGTCGCGCTGGTGCTGTACGCGACCTTCCTGATCGACCACTTCGACCTGTTCGGGCTGCGCCAGGTGGTGCTGTACTTCCGCGGGCGCGACTACACGCACAAGCGCTTCACGACGCCGTCGCTCTACCGCCACATGCGCCACCCGCTCTACCTCGGCTGGTTCGTCACCTTCTGGGCGACGCCGGACATGACGGTCGGCCACCTGCTCTTCGCCGCCGTCGCGAGCGCGTACATCGTCGTCGCGGTGGTCTGGGAGGAGCGCGACCTCGGCACGCTGCTCGGCGCCGAGTATCGGGCCTATCGCGAGCGCACGCCGAGGTTCTTCCCACGTCTCGGCCGCGGGCGCCCGCAGGCGGTGCGCAAGGCCGCGTAGCCCTGCAACTCGTGCGGCTTTCTAACTAACGCCGTCCGGGCGCACGTCGCGTGCGTCCGGGCGCGCGTCACCGGAAATTCGTGGTCGCGGCGGCGCGACTCTGATAGGACACGAGGCGGTCGCGCCGGCGCGGGCTCCGGCGCAGAGGGATCGCCATGCCGCACGCCGCCTCCGCGCGCTCCGCGCGCGCTCCGCTCGCTCCCGTTCTCGCGCCGCTCGCCGCAGGGCTCGCCCTGGCGGGCCTCGCGCTCGCCGCGCCCGCGCAGACCCCGCCCGAACCGCCGGGCGGCGGCGACGTCGCGGCCGGCGCCGAGGCGCCCGGCGTCGACACCGTCGAGTGGGAGGCGCTCGTGCGCGGCTCCGAGACCGCGGGCGGCGTCGGCGGGCTCCAGGCGCTGCTCGACGCGCCGAACGTCGACCTCGTCGTCTTCTACCTGAATCGCAACGCGAGCGCCGACGCCGACGAGGACGACGCCTATCACGTCTACGCGCGCCGCTGCGGCGACCCCGGCGTGCTCGCCGAGGACTGCGACGCCGAGGAGATCGTCTTCGAACACCTCGCATTCACGCGCAGCGCGACGCCGGACGGAGGCTACGCGTACGAGGTGGTGCTGCTTCAGACGGAGCGGCCGGTCGGCACGGTGCTGCCGGTCGCGCCGGTGAACCCCTTCGGCGCGCCGGCCGCGCCGGGCCCGGTCACCGTCGCCGACGCCGCGGACCCGCGCCGCGACCCCACCGCGCTCGCGCGCCTCGCCGACGAGCTCGCGGCGGCCACGCAGTCGCTCGTCGAGACCGAGCCGGCGACCGAGGCCGGCGTCGTGCGCTCGTTCGTCCCGCCCGAGCACACGACCTATCCGTACCCGTACGAGCGCCTGTCGGCGGTCTTCGACGACGCCGACGCGCCCGACCTGTTCTTCGTGCCGACCCCGTCGGGCGACCTCGCGTCGAGCCCGCCGCGCGGCGGCCACGGCTCGCCCGACGTCACGCAGAGCCGCGCGACGCTCGTCGTGTCGGGCCGCGGCGCGCGCCGCACGCCGCTCGATCCGGCCGACGAGGCGGCGCTCGGCGCGCGCCACGTCGATGTCGCGCCGACCGTCGCGAAGGTGCTCGGCATCCCGCCGCACTTCGCGGCGCGCCATCTGAACGGCGGCGGCGCGGCGGCGAACCCCGACGCGCCGCCGGCGCGGCTGCTGCGCCAGGACGGCAAGCCGCTCGACGCGCTGCTCGAGCCGCGCCTGAACGTCTTCGTCGTCGTGATCGACGGCCTGATCCCGGAGAACGTCGACGCGACCTCGACGCCGAGCCTGTGCAACCTCGTCGGCTGTCCCGGCGCCGCGGCGCCCGACCCGGCGACGAACGCGACCGTCTTCGAGCAGGCGCGCGCGGTCATGGTGTCGCAGACCAACGCGAATCACACCGCGATGCTGACCGGCGCGTACGGCGCCGCGAGCGGCATCGTCGCGAACAACGCCTGGGACCGCACGGCGAACCAGGCGATCGCGCTCGAGCGGCCCGAGCTGATCCGCGTCGACACCCTCTTCGACGTGCTGCGCCGCGAGCGGCCGCACCTCGCGACGGCCGCGGTGCTCGGCAAGGCGAAGCTGCGCGAGCTCTTCGACTGCACGCAGTCGGGCGGGGTCTGTGCGGCCGACGTCGCGTCGAACCCCGAGGGCGCGCCGGTGACCCACGTGCGGCCCGACTGGCTGCGCGGCGCGCTCGAGCTGCCCGGGGTCGGGCCCGACGACTGCCCGGCCGAGAGCGCGAGCGGCTCGGGCATCGCGCTCGACGACTGCATCATGGACCTCGTGATCGAGCTCTCGGCCACCGAGGACCCCGACTTCACGTTCGTGAACCTCGGCAACGTCGACGGCGTGCAGCACCTGTCGGGCCCGAACTCGCCGGCCGCCGACGCGGCGGTGCTCGCGGCCGACGCGGAGGTCGGGCGCCTCGTCCAGTACCTGAAGGAGTCGGGCAAGTGGCGGCACTCGGTGCTGATCGTCACCGCCGACCACTCGTTCTCCTACGAGGGGCTCCCGCCCGCGAACCGCATCGACCTCGCGGGTCTGTTCGCGCCGTGTGCCGGTGGCGGCGAGACCTTCCAGGTCGTGTCGGGCGGCGGCGCCGCGCACGTCTACCTCGACAGCGTCGAGGTCGCGAGCGCGCCGCCGCTCGCGGCGTCGCAGTACGCGGCGCTCGAGTGCATGCGCGCGCTCGCGACCGGTCCGTCGGCGCCGGCCGGGGTCTCCGAGGCCTGGTACCGCTTCGAGAACCCGCTCGACCCGGGCCGGACGCTCGCCGCGAACCGGCCCGACTGGCACCTCGACGACCAGCGCGCCGGCGACCTCGTCGTCACTGCGCTCGCGAGCGGGCCGGGCGCCGGGCTG
>CAZQYK010000215.1:0-3340 GCA_964597285.1 uncultured Spirochaetales bacterium | reverse complement strand
TGCTCGAGACGCACGCGCGCCGACGCGGCGGCCGCCTGGCGCCGCAGCGCCTCGGCCTCGCCCTCGAGCCGAGCGGCGCCGCGGCCGCCGGAGAGGATGAAGCCGGCCACCTGCTCGAGCTCGTCGGCGTCGAGCCAGGTGCCGTGCGCCCGGCACTCGTCGAGCACGACGCCCGACGAGCGCCGGTAGTTCGTGCGCAGCATGAACTGCTCGCACTCGGGGCAGCGCCGATAGCGCAGCTCCTGCGTCAGCGGGTTGCCGCGCTCGACGCGCGGCGCGTCGGCGGACGGGGCGTCCTCGCGCGCCCGTGCGGCGCGGCGGACGAGCGCGTCGAAGTGCTCGCCGGGAACCCACAGGCCGTGGCACGCCGCGCACTCGTTGAGCGGGATCCCGGCGACCTGGCTCGGCGGCATCGGAGCCGCGCAGGCCGGACACGGCAGCTCGCGGCCCTCGACGACCGGCGTCTCGGGCCGGAACGCGACGCCGCAGGCGACGCAGTAGCGGCTCTCGTCGGCGTTGCGCGCAAAGCACTCGGGGCAGATCAGCGAGAGCTCGTCGGGGTCGCGGACGATCGTCGCCCCGCAGTAGGTGCAGGCCTCGGCGTCGGCGCCGATCTGGGCTCCGCACGAGCCGCAGCGCGCGACGGTCGCGTCGACCGGCGCGAGGGGGCGGTTCTCGAGCGTCTCGCCGCAGCGGCACGCGAAGCGCGCCGCGTCGATCCGGCTCACGTCGTACTGGGCGTGGCAGACGGGGCAGGCGATCAGCTTCAACGGCGACTCCCGGGAGGGCTCATCGACCCGACGCGGGGTGCGCTTGACGCTGCGTCAGCCTTCCAGCGCCGCGATCGTCCCGCGCGCGATCACCGTCTCCCAGGCTGCGCGCAGCCGCGCGCGCGCCGCGGCGACGCGCTCGCGCAGTGCTTCGGGCGCGAGCCCGCTCTCGACGAGCTCGGCCGTCGCGGCGAGGTCGGCCGGCAGCGACTCGACGCCTCGGCCGACCGCCCAGCGCGCGCAGGCCTCGACGCGGCGCAGCGCGCGGTAGTCGGCGAGCAGCGCCTCGGCGGCCGTCTCGGACAGCGTCGCGTGCAGCATCGCCGCGACGCTCGGCAGCTCCGGGAACGGGGCCGCGCCGCGCTCGAGCACGCCGCCTCCGGCGAGGAAGTCGGCGTCCATCAGGCCGCCGGCGCCGGTCTTGAGCGCGGCGACCCCGTCGTCGCCGGCCGCGCGCTCTTCGACGACGCGTTGGCGCAGCTCGGCGAGCTCGTCCCACGGCGGCTCCGCGAACGGCACCACGCGCGTGCGCACGTGCGCGAGGCGCTCGGCGGCCTCGTCGGTCGCGCCGGCGAGCGGGCGCGCGCGCAGCATCGCGAGGTGCTCCCACGTCGCCGCCTGCTCGGTCTGATAGCGCTCGAAGCCGTCGAACGAGGCGACGAGCATGCCCTGCTGGCCGGAGGGCCGCAGCCGCGTGTCGACTGCGTACGCGATGCCGGCGCCGGTCACGGTCGTCAGGTACGCGATCAGCCGCTGGCCGAGGCGCGACGCGCGGTCGATCTCGTCGTTGCCGCCGCGGAACAGGAAGATCAGGTCGAGGTCGGAGTGATAGGTGAACTCGCGCCCCGCGATCTTGCCCATGCCGACCACCGCGAAGGCCTCCTCGCCGGCCGGCCCCGGCAGGTTGCGCCGCGCGAGGTCGAGCGCGAAGTCGGTCGTCGTCTCGGCGAGCAGCGAGAGGAAGTCCGAAACCTCCTCGAACGCGACGAGCCCGGCGAGGTGCGCACAGGCCGCGAGCGCCATCTCGTCGCGGCGGCGCAGCCGCAGCGCGTCGAGCGCGTCCTCGAGGTCGAGCTTCTCGAGCGCCGCGGCGTCGTCGGCGAGGCCGGCGGCGCGTGCGCCGAGGCTCTGCGCACCGAGCGCCGCCGCGCGCTCGAGCCAGCGCGGGCGGTTCGAGAGGTAGACCGCGGTCTCCGGGTGGGTCGCGAGCAGCCGCGCGAGGCCGCGCAGCGCCGGGTCGCCGAGCCGCGCGGCCGCCGCGTCGCCGCCGCGGCGCTCGGCGAAGAGCGCGACCGCCGGCGGCAGCGACGCCTCGAGCGGCGTGCCGGCGAGTGCGGCGGTGAGGCGCTCGAGCAGCGACGTCACCGCGGGCCCTCGCCGAGCCCGAGCGCGTCGAACTCGCGCCTCACCTCGACGCGCACGCGCGTCCAGTCGCGCTCGAAGCGCTCGCGCGCCGCGTCGCCCTCGGGCTCCGCGTAGCCGATGCGCCGGGCGAGCGCGGTGCGGCCGGCGGCGTCGGCCGGCACCTGTGCGGTCTGCTGCTCCTCGGCGAGCTGCAGCGCGTGCTCGGCGCGCCGCAGCCAGCGGTAGCCGGCGTCGAGCGCGGCGCCGGAGGGCTCGGGCATCACGCCGGTGCCGACGAGCGCGGCGATCGCGTCGAGCACGTTGCCGGTGCGCAGCTCGGGCCGGAAGCCGGCGTGGAAGAGCTGGAGCGCCTGCACCGTGAACTCGACGTCGCGGATTCCGCCGGGCGCCTCCTTGAGGTTCGCGTCGACGTCGCGCCCGGCCTCGCGCCGCTCGCGCTCGATGCGCGCCTTCATGTCGCGCACCGCGTCGATCACGTTCGCGTCGAAGGAGCGGCGGTAGACGAAGGGCGCGATGCCGCGCTCGAAGTCGCGCGCGGCGCTCGGCGCACCGCCGAGCGCGCGCAGCCGCAGCAGCATCTGGCGCTCCCACTCGGCGCCGCGCAGCTCGTAGTAGCCGAGCGTGCCCTCGACGCCGCGCACGAGCGCGCCGGCCGGGCCCTCGGGCCGCAGGTCGAGGTCGACGCGGTAGCCGAAGCCGTCGGCCGTCGGCTCCTCGAGCCGGGTCTTGAGCTCGCGGATCACGCGCGAGGCGTTCTCGCGCGTCGCGTGGCCGCGCTCGTCGGGCGGGGCCTCGCAGACGAAGAGCAGGTCGACGTCGGACGAGAAGTTGAGCTCGCGCCCGCCGAGCTTGCCGAGCGCGAACAGCGCCGGCGCCTCGCCTTCGCCGGCGGCGAGCGCGAGCGCGCGCAGCAGCACGCCGTCGGCGAGGTCGCTGAGCTCCGCGAGCCCTTCGGCGAACGGTCGCTGCGCCTGGTCGCGCGCCGCGACACGCAGCAGCGCGCGGTACTTCGCGCGGCGCAGCGCCGTCCAGTCGGCGTCGGTTGCGACCGCGTCGGGCGCCGGCGCGAGCGGCGCGGCGAGGTCGTCGAGCCAGCCCGGCTCGCGCGCGAGCCAGCGCGCGAGGAAGCCGCTGTTGCCGACCAGCCGCGCGAGCGGCGGGTGCTCGGCGACGCGCGGCGCCGCGCGGCCGGCCGTGCGCGCGGC
>CAZQYK010000214.1:0-5622 GCA_964597285.1 uncultured Spirochaetales bacterium | reverse complement strand
GGTGTACCGGCCCGGCTACCCGGCGCGCGAGCGCACCCGCGACGAGCCAGTCGCGGTCGCCGTCGCGGCCGGCGCGGGACTCGGGCTCGACTCCGGGCGGGCCGGGCTCCCGGCGCCGCTTCGCGCGCTCGCGGTCGTCCACGCGGCGGGCTCCCCGGGACCGGGGAGCCCGAGCATGCCACGCGCGCGCGCAGGCGGCGAGAGGCGCGCGGCTAGCGCTCGCCGCGGAAGCGGTCGCCGAGCGTCAGCTCGATGTCGGCCGACGTCACGAGCGCGACGGCCGAGTCGCTCTCGGTGCGCACCACGAGCATCTTCGCGACCACCAGGTCGGGCACTTCGACGAGCTCGTCGCGCGAGCGCTCGCGCGCCGGGTAGCCGGGCCGGTACACCTCGAGCGGGCTCCCGACCTCGAGGCCGTCGAGCTCGCCGCGATTCAGGTAGACGAAGTCGCCGAAGCCCATCAGCACGCGGCGGCCGGGGAAGAACGTGATCTTGCCCTCGACCCCCTCCGGCGTCGGCTGCACCGCGATCTCCGGCGGCAGCGGCTCGCGCGGGATCAGGCGGTCGCCCTCCTCGACCTCGCCGGTCGACATCCGGATCGACGCGCGCGAGGTCTCGGGGAAGGTCTCCTCGACCTCGACCCAGCCGACCAGGTCGACGTGGTAGCCGAGCAGCGCCCCGGTGTCGGGGTCGAGCACCTTCTGGCGGCTGCGCACGACGGTGAACTCGTCGCCGACCTGCACCTCGCTCTCGCCGAGTCCGATGTAGAGGTCGTCCTCCTGGCTCATCAGGATCCGCTCGGGCACCCGGCCGACGACGCTCGCCGCGCTCGTGTAGACGTCGGGCGAGATCAGGCCGGCGGTCTCGCGCGACGAGACGCGCACGACGCGCGCCTCCTCGGGCGCGAGGCCGAGGACTTCGGGCATCGGATCGCCGGACGCGAGCGCGGCCGGCAGGTCGGCCGCCTCGGCCGGCACCGGGGGCGCGTTCGCGAGCATCGCCTCGGCCTCCTCGGGCGTGAGCCGACGCATCTCGCCCGGCGTGATCCAGATGTGGTCGCCCGGGTGGATCCGGTGCGGGTTCTCGATCTCGCCGTTGTCGTTCCAGATCGACGGCCACACCCACGGCGTGCCGAGATAGGCGTTCGAGATGTCCCAGAGCGTGTCGCCGCGGACGACGACGTGGATGCGGCCCTGGCGCCCCTGCGAGTCCCAGGCGACCGCGCCCAGAGCCGGCGGAGCCGCCTCGGGCGGCGCGGCCTCGGCCGGCGCCTCGGGAAGCTCGGCGGCGAGCGCCGGCTCGGAGTCGGCCGGCGCCTCCGCGGGCGCCTCGGCCGGCAGCGCGGGGCTCACGTCCGCCTCGGCCGGCAGCGCGGAGCTCGCTTCCGCCCCAGTCGGCAGCGTGGTGCTCGCGTCCGCGTCCGGCGCCATCGCCTGCGCCTCGGGCTCCTCGGCGCCGGCGGAGGCCGTCGCCACCACCGCGCACAGGGCCCATCCCAGGGTCCGCTTCCAGGGAATCATCGCCACCCTCCGGCTGCCGCGCCCATCGCGGGGCGCACCGGCCGGGTTATCGGCGCCCCGCCGAAACGGCTTGACCCCGCCGCGCTAGCCAGCGGGGTTGCCGGGGCCGCGGCCGCGGGCGGCTACAGCTGCTCGCGCAGGCTGCGGGCCTCCCGGTACCAGGAGGGGTCTTCGCCGACCGGCACGCCGCGTGCCTTCTGGGCCTCGACGAAGTCCTCGTGGGCGGCGATCGCGCGGTCGAGCGTCGTGCGGGCGTTGTCCTTGTCGCCACTCGCGTCGTAGGCCAACGCCAGGTGGTGGCGGACCAGGCCGAGGTTGGCGTCCTCGGCGGGCATGCCCGCCTCGGCCTCCTTCAGGTAGCCGATCGCGGCCGACGGCACGCCGCGGCGGTAGAGCACCCAGCCCAGCGTGTCGGCCGTGTTGGGGTCGTCGGGCAGCAGCGCCTTCGCGTCCTGCGCGAGGTCGAGCGCCCGGTCGAGGTTCTCGCCCGACTCGGCGTACAGGTAGGCCAGGTTGTTCTTGGCCTCGGCGAGGTTCGGCGCGTAGCGGATCGCCTGCTCGTAGTGCTCGACGGCCTTCTTCGTCTCTCCGCCGTACTCGTAGAGCACTCCGAGGAAGTGGTGGATGCGCGGCTGCTCCGGCTGCCGCTCGAGGGCCTTCTGGTAGGTCTCGATCGTCTGCGCGGTGCGGCCGGTGCGCACGTACAGGTCCGCGAGATGGCGGTAGCTGTCCATGTCGTCGGGCGCGATCTCGATCGCCCGGTTGAACGCGGCGATCGCGTCGTCGATGCGCCCCTGCGCGAGCGCGACGAGGCCGCCGAGCTGCTGGAGCTTCGGGTCTTCGGGGTTGTCCTCGACGGCCTTGCGGATGCGCGCCAGGCCCTGCTCGCCGCGACCGAGCTTCTCCTCGACCTGGAGCAGGCTGCGCAGGATGTCGGGGTGGTTCGAACGGTCCTCGAGCGCCGCGAGCAGCAGCTCGTGCGCCTTCTCGTGGTCGTCCCGGGCGAGATGGATGCGGCCGAGCGCGTAGTGCACCGTCGCGTCGCGCGCCTCGTCGGGGATCGCCTCGATCTGCTTCAGCGCCTCGTCCATCCGCCCCAGGTGCACGAGGCTCTGGGCGACCCGGACCCGCACGCCGTACGCGTCGGGCCGCTCGGCGAGGTAGCGCAGGCCCTCCTCCACCGCGTACTCGTTCTCGCCGAGGCTCGCGTGCACCTCGGAGAGCACGCGTCGCGCCTCGACCAGCGACGCGTCGATCTCGAGCGCGCGCGCCAGCTCGGTGCGCGCCGCGGAGCGCTGGCCGCCGAGGCTCAGCGCCGTGCCGAGCAGGAAGTGCGCCTCGGCCCAGTCGGGGCGCACGTCGATCGCCGAGCGCAGCGCCTGGATCGCCGACTCGACCTCGTTCTCCGACAGGTCGAGCTTCGCCTTGACGAACAGGCCGCCCGGATTCGACGGCTCCTCCTTCAGCACGGCGTCGACGACCTCGCGGCCCTCGCGCACCTTCTGCTCGTCGCCGTCGCGGAAGCCGATCTCGAGCAGCACCTCGGCCTTGCGCAGCTTCGCGTCGGCGAGCTCGGGATCCGTCTCGATCGCGCGCTGCGCCGCCTGCAGCGCGCCTTCGAGATCGCCCGCGCGCGCGCGATAGCTCGACAGCACGAGGAAGGGCCGCGGGTCGTTCTCGACGGCCGTCGTCGCGCGCTCGAAGAGCTCGTCGGCGCGCTCGATGTTGCCGCGCCGGCGCTCGATGCGCGCGAGCAGGTAGTAGAGGTCGAGCGGGTCCTCCGCCTTCTCGATGCCCTCCTCGAGCACGGCCACCGCGTCGTCGATCCGCTCGCGCGAGAAGAGGAAGTTGCCGAGCAGCAGGTAGGTCCGCGCCTTCTCGTCGTCTTCGGCCAGCTCGAGGGCCTTGCGGTACGCGGCCTCGGCCTCGTCGTTGCGGTCGCGGTCCTCCGCGTAGAACGACGCGAGCGCGAGAAGCGTCTGGTCGGTGGGGAGGACCTCGGCGGCGTGCTCGAAGTACGGCTCGGCGGTCTTGCGGTCGCCGTTGCGGCGGTGGTAGTTCGCGAGCACGAGCAGCGCGGCCTCGCTCTTCGGCGCGACCTCCGCGGCCTTCTCGAACGCGTTGAGCGCCTCGGCGGGCTGCTTCAGGCCCTCGTGCGCCTGACCCTTCACGAGCCAGGCCTTCTCGTCCTGCGGATTGTCGGCGAGGATCGCATCCGCGCGCTTCAGCGCCTCTTCGAGCTCGCCGGCGTAGATCGAGAGCTGCGCGAAGCGGACCGCAGCCTGGTGGTTCGCCGGGTCGAGCCGCACCGTCTCGCGCAGCTCCCAGAATCCCTCCTTGATCTTGCCCGACTGGAGATAGGATTGCGCGAGCCCGTAGTGGGCGTCCGCGTGGTTCGGGTCGATCTGGAGTGCGTTCCGATACTCGATGATCGCTTCGGCGTGCTTCTCGTCCTCGCGGTACTGCTCGGCGCGGTCGAGGTGCTCGGCGAGAGCGGCCTCGTCCGAGCGGCACCCGGCCGCAGCGATCACGAGGGCCAGGACCAGGAAACGGATGAGGCGAAGGCGCATCTGAGTGCTCCATGTAGTCGGGGCGACACCCGGAGCAGGGGCGCCCCGGATGGGCCGTTGGAAACCGATGGGCCCCGTAGGGTTCAATCAACCGTCCGCCGAATCAAGTCCCGATTCGACCGGAGGCGCCTCGCCGGGCCGATCGCGGCGCGCCAGCGCGAGTGCGTGATGCCCATCGAGCGGATCGTGGAGTTCGGCTTGCGCCGACTGACCCCCTGAGCAGCGTCCGGACAGTAGCCGAGTGCGGCGAAGCGCCTCCTCGACCAGCGCCCGCTCGCAGTCGCGCAGCGTCCAGCCCGCGGGGGGGCAGCTCGGGCCGCCAGTCCCGAGCGTCGCGCTGGACCGCGCCGGGCGGCGAGCCGGGAGGTCCGCTCAGTCCTCGTCCGCCGGGACGCGGTAGCGCTTGCCCTCCTGCTCGAGCCAGCCCTGCTGCTTCAGTCCCTTGAGCGCGCGCGTCACGGTCTCGCGCGAGGTGCCGATCATGTCGGCGATCTGCTGGTGCGTCAGCACCGGCGTGATGCGGCGACTCGACCCGCCCTCCTCCTTCGCGAGCCGCATCAGCAGGCCCTGCGTGCGCTGCTTCACGCGCTGGAACGACAGCGAGCTGGCCTGCTCGTCGGTGTCGCGCAGCCGTCGCGCGAGCTCCTGGACGACGGCCATCGCGACGTCGGCCGAGCGCCTCATCACCGACAGGAAGTCGGCACGCGACAGCGCGAGGATCCGCGTATCGCTGAGCGCGCGCACGCTGGCCGAGCGCGGCGCGTCGTCGAGCAGCGACATCTCGCCGAAGAAGTCGCCCTCGCCGAGGAACTCGAGGATCTTCTCGCGGCCGTCGTCGGAGAGCTTCGACACCTGCACGCGGCCCTCGCGGATCACGTACATGTAGTCGCCGGGCAGCCCCTCCTCGACGATCGTCTTGTGCTTCGGGAAGCGGCGCTCGATCAGCAGGTCGGCGATCCGCCCCAGGTCGTCGTCGCGCAGCCCCGAGAAGAGCGGGATCGCGCGCAGCGGCTCGAGCGTCTCTCGGGTGTGGCGCGTCGTCATGGGGATCCTGTGGTCCTCTCCCTACGTCACGTCCGACCGGCCGCGATCCTTTAGGGCTTGGACGATACCGCGGACGGCATCGCTGCGGTCGAGACGCGCGACGAGCAGCGCGTCGCCGGCGTCGACGACCGCGAGGCCTTCGACGCCGAGCAGCGCCACCGGGCGGCCGGCGCGGCCCCAGACGAGGTTGCCGCCGCGGTCGTCGAAGACCAGCTCGCCGCCGACCACCTGCGAGCGGCCCGGCGCGACCCCGAGCTCGCACGCGAGCGACTCCCAGGTGCCGACGTCGCTCCAGCGCCAGCGCACCGGCAGCGTCCAGACGCGGCGGCTGCGCTCGAGCACGCCGGTGTCGATCGGCGCCGACGGCGCGCGGCGGTAGGCCTCCTCGAGCGCGGCGCGCGACGGGCGGCGCGCGCCGGCGAGGGGCTCGAAGGCCTGCCGCAGCTCCGGCATGTGGCGCGCGATCTCGTCGAGGATCGCGCGCGCGG
>CAZQYK010000213.1:0-10596 GCA_964597285.1 uncultured Spirochaetales bacterium | reverse complement strand
GACGATGCGCGCGTCACCGGGTGCGCGGGCCGCCGCGCGCTCGAGATACGGCAGCGCGCGCTGCGTGATGCCGCGGCGCGCGAGCAGCTGCGCGGCCTCGAGCAGCCGCTCCGGCGGCGCCTGATCGCCGAGCAGACGGATCAGCCCCTCGAGCGCGTCGAGCAGCGACTCCTCGTCGCCGCGCTCGCGCTCGACCCGCACGCACGCCTCGCGCAGCGCCCGGTGCCCGGGCGCCTCGCCGAGCGCGCGCCGCACCCACTCGCGCGCTGCGGCCGGGTTGTGCAGCCGCTCGCGCTCGAGCCGGGCGAGCGCGAGCGCGTCGTCGGCTCGCGCCTCGCCGGGCGGGGCGCTCTCGAAGCGGCGCGCGACCAGCAGCGCGAGGCGGATCGGCTCGTCGGCCGCTTCGGCGTCGGAGATCGCGGCGGCGAGCGCGTCGGCGCTCTCCGGGTCGCTCGCGATCGCGCGGCGGCGCAGCGCCCGCGCCTCGTCCGGACGCCCGAGCGCCCCCCCGACCACCTCGGCCTGACGCAGCAGCGCGGCGGCGCGCTCGCGGCCGCGGGCCGCGGCGGCCGCGAGCGCCCACTCGTGGGCCGCCTGCTCGGGCGAGCGGCTCGCTCCGGCGGGCTCCGGGTCGGCGCTCGGCGCACCGGACACGGTATCCTGCGGAGCGTCCGTCGAAAGCGCCAAGCTCCCGCCTCCCCGTCGAAAAGCGTCGCGAGACGCGTTCCCGTCTCTCATCGTCCGGCGGGAGCGCGAGCTTGACGGCGAAGCGCCTCGGCGCGATCGGCGATTCGCCATCCGTTCCGGTAACTTAGACGGGCAGTTCCGGGTCCGATGCCGGCTGCCCGCGGCGCTGCGGCCCGCAGCGCGCGCCGTTCCGAGAAGGCCCTAGCGATGCCCGACGAAGCTCCGCGCGACCCGAGTCCGCTGCCCGCTCCGGGCTCGGGGCCGCCGCTGCCGCCGGCCGAGCGGCGCCGCCGCATCCGCGAGATCTCGATCGGCGTCGTGCTGATCGTGGTGGTCTGCGCGCTGCTGCTGATGCCCTCGATCACCGGGCTCACGCAGGGAGTCGGCGACAGCGGGCTGTTCCTGTTCCTGAACTCGATCACGGTGCTGTGCATCCTGATCTTCGGCTTCCTCGTCACCCGCAACTTCTGGAAGCTGGTCGGCGAGCGGCGGCGCGGGATCCTCGGCTCGCACCTGAACCTGAAGTTCGTCGCGGCCTTCGTGCTGATCGCGCTCGTCACGACCTCGGGCCTGTTCATCGTGTCCGCGTTCTTCATCACGCAGTCGATCGACAAGTGGTTCAGCGTGCAGATCGACCGCGCGCTCGAGGAAAGCGGCGAGGTCGCCGAGAGCTTCTACGAGTCGACGGCGCAGAACGCGATGTTCTACGGCGCGCGCATCGCCGAGCGCATCGGAGCCGAGCGCCTGCTGCGCGACGACGCGCTCTCCGAGCTCGAGGCGCTCGTGCAGGTGAAGCAGCGCGAGTACAACCTCGGCGTCGTCGAGGTGTTCAGCGCGCGCGGCGAGGAGCTCGTCAGCGGCATCAACCCCGACATCCCGGCCGCCAGCTTCTCGCGCCCGGACAGCGATCTGGTGCGGGCGGCGATCGAGGGCGGCGAGAGCTGGCGCGTCGACGAGGTCGGCAGTGGCGACGTCGTGCGCGGCGCGGTGCCGATCGCGTCGCCGGATCGACCGGGCGAGACGGTCGGCGTCGTCGTCGTCAACGTGCTGATCCCGTTCTCACAGGCGCGCAAGGTCGCGAGCATCCGCTCGACGCTGGACGCCTACCGCCAGCTCCAGCCCACTGCGGGGCACATCCGCGGCGCCTATCTGCTGCAGCTGCTGCTCGCGTTCACCGTCGTGCTGGTGCTCGCGCTGTGGATGGGTTTCCGGCTCGCGAAGGGCGTCACCGGCCCGATCCGCGCGCTCGCCGAGGGCACCGCCGAGGTCGCGCGCGGCAACCTCGACGTGTCGGTGCAGACCTCGAGCGACGACGAGGTCGGCTTCCTCGTGCAGTCGTTCAATCAGATGATCCGCGACCTGCGCGAGGCGCGCTCCGGCCTCGAGCGCTCGGCGACCGAGCTCGAGCGGCGGCGACGCTACATGGAGATCGTGCTCGGCACGGTCGGCGCGGGCGTCGTCTCCGTGGACGCGGAAGGGCGGATCAGCACGATCAATCCCTCCGCGCAGCGCTTTCTCGGGATCCCGGCCGGCAGCGGCCTCTTGGGCCAGAAGCTCGCCGACGTCGCGAACCGCCCCGAGCTGCTCGAGGTGATCGAGGAGCTCGGCGCCGACCTGCGCCCCGGCGTGCGCGAGAGCATCCGGCGCCAGGTGCAGGTGCCGATCGACGAGGACGTCGCGACGCTCTTCGTGACGCTGACGGTGATGCACGACGAGGCCGGCGAGGTCGTCGGCACCGTCGTCGTGTTCGACGACTACACGCAGCTCGTCAAGGTGCAGCGGATGGCCGCGTGGCGCGAGGTCGCGCGCCGCATCGCGCACGAGATCAAGAATCCGTTGACGCCGATCCAGCTCTCGGCGCAGCGGCTGCGGCGCCGCTTCCGCGACTCCTTCGCCGACAACCCCGAGGGCCAGAAGGTCTTCGAGGAGTGCGTCGACGCGATCACCGGGCAGGTCGAGACGCTGAAGCTGCTGGTCGACGAGTTCCAGAACTTCGCGCGGCTGCCGGCGGCGCAGCCGAAGCCCGACGACGTGAACCGCATCGTCACCGAGGCGATCGCGAGCTATGCGGGCACCGAGGACGTGGAGTTCCAGACGGAGCTCGACCCCGACCTGCCGACGGTCGAGCTCGACCGCGAGCAGATGCGGCGCGTGCTGACGAACCTGATCGACAACGCCGTCGCCGCGGTGCGGCGCCGGCTCGACGTGGCCGGCGAGCCCGGGCCGGGCCACGTGACGCTGCGCAGCGCGCACGACTCGCTGCTCCAGAGCGTGCGCATCGAGGTCGCCGACGACGGCATCGGCATCCCGCAGCGCGACCGACGCCGCGTGTTCGAGCCCTACTTCTCGACGAAGGAGCGCGGCACCGGCCTCGGCCTCGCGATCGTGTCGCGCATCGTCGCCGACCACCACGGCTACGTGCGGCTGCAGGAGAACCGCCCGCGCGGCGCCCGCTTCGTGATCGAGCTTCCGGTTCCGCGCGTCGAGAACGAGCGCGGCGCCCTGGCCGGGACGACGGGCGGGGGTGCTCGTTGAGCCGGATCCTGGTCGTCGACGACGAGGAGGGGATCCGACGCTCGCTGGCCGGGATCCTGTCCGACGAGGGCTTCGAGACTACGCTGGTCGAGAACGGCGACCGCGCGCTGGCGTCGATCGGGCGCGACGCGCCGGACCTGGTGCTGCTCGACATCGCGATGCCGGGGCGCGACGGCGTCGAGATCCTGATCGAGCTGCGCGAGCGCTGGCCCGAGCTGCCGGTCGTGATGATGAGCGGCCACGGCACCGTCGAGACCGCGGTGCGCACGACGAAGCACGGCGCCTTCGACTTCATCGAGAAGCCGCTTTCGATCGACAAGGTGCTGCTGACGATCGGGCACGCGCTCGAGCAGACGCGGCTCGCGCGCGAGAACCGCCGTCTGCGCGCCGAGACGCTGCGCGCGCACGAGATCGTCGGCGAGTCGGCCGAGGTGGCCGAGCTCGTGAAGCAGATCGAGGTCGCGGCGCCGAGCAACGGCTGGGTGCTGATCACCGGCGAGAACGGCACCGGCAAGGAGCTGGTCGCGCGGCAGATCCACGCGCGCAGCAAGCGCGCCGACGGGCCCTTCGTCGAGGTCAACTGCGCGGCGATCCCGGAGGAGCTGATCGAGTCCGAACTCTTCGGCCACGAGAAGGGCGCGTTCACCGGCGCGGTGGCGCAGAAGATCGGCAAGTTCGAGCTCGCCCACGGCGGGACGATCTTCCTCGACGAGATCGCCGACATGAGCCTGATGACCCAGGCGAAGGTGCTGCGCATCCTCCAGGAGCAGAGCTTCTCGCGCGTCGGCGGCACCGAGACGCGCGACGTCGACGTGCGGGTGATCGCGGCGACGAACAAGGATCTCGAGGAGGAGATCGAGCAGGAGCGCTTCCGCGAGGATCTGTACTACCGGCTCAACGTGATCCCGTTCCGCGTGCCGGCGCTGCGCGAACGCGCCGTCGACGTGCCGATCCTCGCGCGCGAGTTCGCGCGCGAGTTCTGCGCCGAGGCCGGCGTGAAGCCGAAGAGGATCACCGCGCGCGCGATGAAGCTCTTGCAGGGCCACGGCTGGCCCGGCAACGTGCGCGAGCTGCGCAACCTGATGGAGCGGCTCGTGATCATGACGCCGGGCCCGACGATCGACGCGCGCGACCTGCCGGAGACGATCCGCTCCGGGCGCTCGTCGGAGTCCGAGGACGCGCCGACGCTCGAGGAGGCCCGCCGCGGCTTCGAGCGCGAGTTCCTGATGTCGCGCCTCGCCGAGCACGGCTGGAACATCTCGCGCACCGCCGAGGCGATCGGGATCGCGCGCGAGAGCCTGTCGCGCAAGATCAAGGCCTACGGCATCGAGGTCGAGCGCGGATGAGCGCCGCCGCGCGCCGCGCGCCGATCCGCGCCGAGGCCGAGGTCCGGTCGCTCGCCGACGAGGGCGGCGCGAACCGGCGGCTTCGGCTCGCGGTGCCGGCGTGGCCCGGCTTCGAGCCCGGCCAGTTCGTGATGCTCTCTCCCGGCGCGCGCGGCTCGGCGCCGCGCCGCGACCCGCTGCTGCCGCGGCCGATGGCGGTCTACCGCGAGTGCGACGGCGCGGAGATCGAGATCCTGTTCAAGGTGCACGGGCGCGGCACCGCGCTGCTCGCCGACGCGCGGCCCGGCCAGACGGTCGGCGTCGTCGGACCGCTCGGTGCGCCGTTCCCGGATCCGGCCGGTCACGGCCCGGCGCTGCTCGTCGCCGGCGGCACCGGCATCGCGTCGGTGTACGAGCTCGCGCGCCGCCTCTCGGAGCGCGGCGTGCCGACGCGCGTGCTGCTCGGTGCGCGCAGCGCCGGCGACCTGATGGGCGAGGCGGACTTCGCCGCGCTCGGCGCCGCGCTCGAGATCGCCACCGAGGACGGGTCGCGCGGGCGGCGCGGACTCGTCACCGAGCTGCTGCGCGACGCGCTCGGCGAGTCCGACGGCGCGAGCGTATACGCGTGCGGGCCGACTCGGATGATGGAGGCCGCGGCCGGGCTCGCCACGGCCGCGGGCGGGCCCTGCTTCGTGTCGCTGGAGAACCCGATGGCGTGCGGCTTCGGCGTGTGCCTCGGCTGCGCGGCGCCGCTGGTCGGGGGCGGCTTCGCGCTCGTGTGCCGCGACGGCCCGGTGCTGCCGGCCGAGCGCGTCGCGTGGGCGGGGCTGCCGTGACGGGGGCGGGCGCGGTCGATCCGGCCGTGAACCTCGGCGGCATCGCGCTGCGCAACCCGGTGCTGACCGCGTCGGGGACCTTCGGCTACGGCACCGAGTTCGCGCCCTTCCTCGACCTGACGCGGATCGGGGGCTTCGTCGCGAAGAGCCTCACGCTCGAGCCGCGGCGCGGGAACCCGCCGGCGCGAATCGCCGAGGCGCCGGCCGGGATGCTCAACGCGATCAGCCTCGAGAACGTCGGGGTCGACGCCTTCCTGCGCGACAAGCTGCCCGCGCTGCCCGACGGCGTGACGGTGATCGCGAGCGTGTTCGAGACCGAGATCGAGCGCTACGCCGAGGTCGCCAAGCGCCTGACGGGCGCCGCGCGCGTCGCTGGGCTCGAGGTGAACGCGTCGTGCCCGCACACCAAGAGCGGCGGCATCGAGTTCGGCCAGGATCCGGCCGTGCTGCGCCAGCTCGTCGCCGCGGTGCGCCGCGCGACCGACCTGCCGCTGCTCGTGAAGCTCTCGCCGAACGTCACCGACATCGCCGAAATGGCGCGCGTCTGTGAGGGCGAGGGCGCCGACGGCGTGTCGCTGATCAACTCGGTGCAGGCGCTCGAGGTCGATCCGGAGACGCGGCGGCCGCTGCTGTCGAACGTGCTCGGCGGGCTGTCGGGCCCGGCGATCCGCCCGATCGCGCTGCGGATGGTGTGGCAGGCCAGCCGCGCGGTGAAGATCCCGATCTGCGGCATGGGCGGCATCGCGAGCGCCGACGACGCGGTGAAGTTCCTGCTCTGCGGCGCGACGGCCGTGCAGGTCGGGACGCTGAACTACCTCGAGCCGGGCATCGCCGGAGCGGTCGCCGACGGACTCGTCGCCTACGCCGAGCGCCACGGCGTCGCCCGCCTCGCCGACCTGGTCGGGGCGCTGGAGCTCCGGTGATCGCGCGCGCCGCCGCCGCCGCGCTGATCGCCGCGCTCGCGGCGCCGCGCGCCGGGCGCGCGCAGAGCGCCTACGACGGCCTCGAGCCGGTGGCCGGGGACGACCACCAGCACAGCGGCAGCCTGCTCAATCACTACGTGCTGCAGCGCGTGATCGACGGCGTCCAGAGTACCTGCCCGCACGCGTGGGGCGCTGCGACCGATCTCTTCGACCTGCACCGCAGCAAGGGCTACGACTTCGCGCTCCTCAGCCACCACGACGCCTGTCAGCCGGCGGACGTCGACGGCGACGGCTGGCCCGACGTCGCAGACAACTGCCCGGCCGCGTACAACGGCAATCAACAGGACGGCGACGCCGACGGGTACGGCCACCCGTGCGACAACTGTCCCGCGCAGACGAACCCCGATCAGCGCGACACCGACGGCGACGCCCGCGGCGACGTCTGCGACGACGACGACGACGGGGACGGGCTCTCCGACGCCGACGAGAGCGCGCACGGCACCGATCCGCTCGATCCCGACAGCGACGACGACGGCTTCCTCGACGGCGACGAGATCGCCGCCGGCACCGACCCGAACGACCCGTCGTCGAAGCCGGTGACGATCCCGATCGGGGGCTGGGTCGCGCCGGCGCTGGCGGTCGCGCTCGTGGCGGGCGGAGTCGCCGCGCGGCGACGCTGCGCGGGGAGCCGATGAGCCGAGCGATCCGCCTCGATCTCGGCTGGTCGCTGCTGTGGGGAACCCTGTTCGCGCTCGGACCTCACACGGGCCAGGCACGGCCGATCGTGTCGGTGGTCGGCGGTGGAATGGTCGCCGGCGCCGTGCTGGCGCTGCGCCGTCTGCTGCGGCGCCGGGGGGCGGCCGCCGAACCAGCGCCGCCCCTCTTCGCGCGCACCGCGTGCAACTCTGCGCTCGTCGCGCTGCTCGCCGGAGCCGCAGCGGTGTTCGCACCGACTCTCCTGTGGCTCGCCGGGGAGTACTCGTCCGGGATCTGGCGCAACGGACACGGGTGGTTCGTGCCCGTCTTCATCGGACTGCTGGCCAGCTGGCGCCTGCGAGGGGATCCGGTCGACCGGGCCGAGGGCTCGGCGTGGGGGCTGCTGCCGCTGCTGCTCGGCACGGGGCTCGCGTTGCTCGACGCCGGGGTCCGGTCCGGTCTCCTCGCGGCGGCAGGGCTGGTGATTGCACTCCCCGGGTTGTCGCTGCTGCTTCTCGGAGCGCGCCGCACGCGGCTGCTGGCAGCGCCGCTCGCGCTCGCTGTGTTCCTGATCCCGCTGCCGGAGCAGATGCCCGACCCCCTCGGCCTGCCGAGGGCAACCGCGATCGTCGCGGAGCCGATCCTGAAGGCGATCGGCTTCGCGGTCGAGCGGCAGTCGACGATCTTCGTGATGCGCGAGGTCGTGTTCAAGATCGGGACGAACTGCAGCGGGGTGGCGACGCTCTACGGGGCGACCTTCTTCGCGGCGCTGCTCGCGACGCATCTGCGCAGCTGGACGCACCGGCTGACGGTGCTGGCGGCGATCTGGCCCGCGACCGTCGCGGTCAACGGACTGCGCTGCGTGTTCCTGTTCGGCATGACCGATCGCTTCGGCGAGCGGGTGGTCCACTCGCCGATCCACGGCCTCTCGGGCATCGCGACCTTCTGGCTCGTGATGGCGCTGCTCTGGGCCATTGCCGGCCTGCCGGCCTTCTGGCGGGCGCGGAAATGATCGCACTCTGCCCGCGCCATGCCGCCGTCGCTGCGGCGCTGCTGTGGCTGATCGCGCTGCCCGTCGCGTGGCACGCGATCATGAAGCCGCAGGCCGATCCCTGCGCCGACCCCGCCGCCCTCGACGTCGCCCGCTTCGCTCGGGTGGCGAGCGAGAGCGTCGTGGCGACCGTGACCATCCCGGACCGCGGTGGCGCGCCCACCCAGGGGAAGCTCCTCACGGATCGAAACTGGAAGGCCGGGCCGCTGTGGACGATCGAGCGCACGTGGGACGTCTCGCGTTCCTACTTCGCACCGCCGGGGATGTTCTCGTTCGCCTCGTCGGAGGACGTCGATCGCGTGCACGGCGGCGGAACGTTGCCGATCCGGGTGCGCGGCGGCCGAAACGCGCGATTCGCGCACCTCACCGTCTATCTCTACGTGCTGGGCAACCGTCCGGTCGAGAGGCCGTGGGTCGGCAGCCTGCGGCGCGCGTTCGAACAGCTGCTCCACGGCACGCTGCCGTTGACGGTGCTCCTCGCCGAGGGCGACGCGACGGTCGAGAACGAGGACCCCCATCGGGCGTTGCTCGTCGAGTGGGTGCGCGCGGCATGGTCCCGCTATCGCGAGGTCTGCGGTCCGTGAGCGAGAGCGCTCACGACGCGCGCGGGGGATGGTCGCGGGCCTGGTGGGGGCTCCTGATCGTCTGCACCGCCGTCGTCTCACTGTTCGACACGCTGCTGCTGTGGCACGGCAGCGGCTACCTGACGAACGGCTTCAACACGGAGTCGCTGGGATCGGCCGGGGAGCTGCTGGTCTTCGTCGTCGCGTCGCTCGTGCTCGACCTGGTGCTGATCCTCGGGATCTGGGCGCTCGTCGTTCCGCTGCTGCGGCGCGCGCCCTGCTCGCCGCTCCAGGTCTACTTCCTCGCAGCCGTCGTGGGGGCCGGCCTGCCGATCGCGATCGCGGGAGCGCGCTTCAACGTCTACTCGATCGTCGGGAACATGTTCGACCTGGCCCTGATGAGCCAGGTGGGGAGCGCAACCTGGTCGGCGATGGTGCTCGAGGCCGTCAGCGGCGCGCGGCTCCTCTGGGGCGGCGTTGCGTTGGCGGGGCTGGCCTCGGTGGCCTCGATCGCGGTGCTGCTCGGACGTTTCGAACGCCATCGAGGCCCCGTGCTCGCGCGTGGGCCTCGCGTGGCCGGAATGCTCGCGTTGCTCGGAATCGGCCTCGCGCTCGCCTTGCCGGTGCTGCTGATCGCCGACCCGTTGCTGCTGCGACTTCGCATCGGCCTCGCACGCAAGCCGAGCGCGATGCTGCTGATGGCCGCGGTCCACCGGGCGGCGGACTTCGACGGCGACGGATACGACCGCTTCACCCATCCGCCCGACGGCGCGCCGTGGCAGGCGTCGGTCCACCCCTACGCCCCCGACCTTCCCGGCAATGGCGTCGACGAGAACGGCGTCGGCGGCGATCTCCCGGGCCTCACGGGCCTCCCCGCTGCGCTGGGGCCGGCGCGGCCCCTGAGCACGCAGCCCCACGTGCTGCTGCTGTTCCTCGAGAGCTTTCGCGCCGACCTCCTCGAGCGCGAGCTGGACGGTCAGCCGATCACTCCCTTCCTGAACCATCTCGCCCGCGAGGGCACCAGCAGCGCTCATGCATGGGCGCACTCGCCGTGGACGCTGAGCTCCCGCTCGCAGCTCTTCAGCGGGCGCCTGCACTCCGATCCGGGCGACTCCACGCTGATCGACGACTTCAAGAGCTGGGGGTACACCGTCGCGTACTTCTCCGGTCAGGACGAGTCGTATGGAGACAGCGAGCGGATCCTCGGCACCGGTCGTGCGGACGTCTTCTACGACGCACGCGAGGATGCGGAGCGCCGGACGTCGCGCTCGACCGCGTCGGTGAGCCTCCAAGTGTCGTGGAGGACGCTGCTCGAGCGCGTCGAGGAGGGAC
This sequence comes from uncultured Spirochaetales bacterium, assembly GCA_964597285.1. Classification (GTDB taxonomy): domain Bacteria; phylum Myxococcota_A; class UBA9160; order UBA9160; family SMWR01; genus JAHEJV01. The sequence goes on along the minus strand of CAZQYK010000213.1, from coordinate 648 downwards.
TCGGCCGCGTCGATCTCGACCGGCCGCTGTTCCTCTACGTCAACCTCGTCGACACTCACTTTCCCTACCATCACGACGAGATCGACGACCTGCTCGGCGTCGCGCCGCTGAGCCGCCGGGAGATCCGCTCGCACCGGGCCGAGCGCGTGTTTCGCGCGTACGCGAACACCGCAGCCAACGTCGATCGCGCCGCCCGGCGCCTGGTCGAGTCGTGGCGCAGGCGAATCGGCGACGCCGACCACGCGATCCTCGTGCTCGCCGATCACGGCCAGGCGTTCTACGAGGAGGGGCGCCTCGGGCACGGCCAGTCGATCGGGCCCGAGGAGTCGCGGATCCCGTTCATCGTCTGGGGCATCGGCGGGCGATGGCCGGAGCCGATCGGGCCGAGCGACGTGCGCGGGCTCCTCCGGCACAACCTCGACGCCGGACGCGGCGGCCGCCCGCCGCGCGCGCAGTTCGTTCCCGACCGCGACCGGACGCTGCTCCAGTACGTGTCGCGGCTCGATCGACCCAGAGAGATCGCGCTCCGCGGCGTCGACGGCGCCTGGGCCTACGACTTCGGTCGCGACCGCTTCGAGTGGGCCGCCCCCGACGGGGCGCGCACGGAGATCGACCGGGAGCGCGAGGCCGCGCGCTTCGCGTCGCTGG
>CAZQYK010000212.1:0-4795 GCA_964597285.1 uncultured Spirochaetales bacterium | reverse complement strand
CGACGCGCTCGCGTCGGACCTGCTGTGGCGTGCGGTGCGCGCGCTGCGGCGTGAGAAGCCGGTCGTCGCGTCGCTCGGCGGCGTCGCGGCGTCGGGCGGCTACTACCTCGCGTGCGCCGCCGACCGCGTGCTCGCGGAGCGCGGCACGCTGACCGGCTCGATCGGTGTCGTCGGCGGCAAGCTCGACCTCTCGGGCCTGTACCGACGGCTCGGCGTCGGGCTCGACGCGGTCGAGCGCGGCGCGCGCGCCGGCATGTACAGCTCGACGCGCGGCTTCCACGACGCCGAGCGCGACGCGGTGCGCGGCGAGATGCAGCAGCTCTACGAGACCTTCCTCGCGCGCGTCGCCGAGGGCCGGGGGCTCGCCGTCGACGCGGTCGAGCGCGTCGCACAGGGCCGCGTCTGGTCGGGCGGCCGCGCGCTCGCGCACGGCCTGGTCGACGCGCTCGGCGGCCCGCTCGAGGCGCTGCGCGAGGCGCGCGCCCGCGCCGGGCTGCGCGCCGGCGAGCCGGCGCTGCTCGAGCTGCACCCGCGGCTGCCGCGCCTGTCGCTGCGCGCGCTCGGCCGCTGGCTCGGCTGATGTCGCGGCGCCTCAGGACCGACATCCCCGGCGTCGACCGGCGCGTCTCGCTCGAGACGCTGTGCGAGCAGGGCGTCTCGCGTCACTTCGCCGGGCGCGTCGCGCGGCCGCTGCCGCTCGTCGTCGAGATCGGCTTCGGACGCGGCGAGTTCCTGCTCGGCCTCGCGCAGCAGGCCCCGGAGCAGGCCTACCTCGGCATCGAGTACTCGTTCAAGCGCACGCTGAAGATGGCGCGGCGGGTCGCGCGGCTCGGCCTCGAGAACGTCGCGCTCGTCGAGGCGCCGGCCGAGGCGGTGCTGCGCGACGCGCTGCCCGACGCGAGCGTCGCGGCGTTCTGGCTGAACTTCCCGGATCCGTGGCCGAAGAAGCGCCACTTCCGGCGCCGCTTCGTCCAGACCGACACGCTCGGGTGGATCGCGCGGCGGCTCGTCCCGGGCGGGCGGCTGCACGTCGCGACCGACCACGAGGGCTATGCGGAGTGGATCGACGAGCACCTCGCCGCGCTGCCGGCGCTCGCGAACGCCTGGTCCCCCGAGCGCTGGCGGCCGGCCGTCGAGGGCCGCGAGCCGACCGCGTACGAGCTGGAGTGGCGCGCGCAGGGCCGCTCGTTCTTCTTCTTCGAGTACGAGCGGCGCTGACCGCCCGCCGCGCGTGGGCGGGCGCCGGCCCGGGTCGCTAGGATCGGCCGCGCCGCAGCCCACAGCGACCCACCGTTGACCCATCCCGAGCCGAGCAGCGACGCGTCCCGGGCGCCCGCGGCGATCCTGCGCCGCGACGGCGACCACCTCGTGCCGACCCTCTACGCGCAGGGCCCGTGGCACCCGAAGCACCTGCACGGCGGCCCGATCTGCGGCGTGCTCGGCCGCGCGGTCGAGGCCTGCGCGAGCCCGGTGCCGATGCGCGTCGCGCGGCTCACCGTCGAGATGACGCGCGCGGTGCCGATGGAGCCCCTCGCGGTGCGCGCCGAGGTGACGCGCGCCGGGCGCCGCGTGCAGCAGGTCGACGCGCGCATCGAGGCCAGGGGCGTGACGCTCGCGCGCGCGAGCGCGCTGCGCGTGCGCGTCGGCCCCGAGGACCGCGAGCTCGCGGCGGCGCGCGACGAGCCCGCGCCCGAGCGCGCGTCCGCGGCCGCGCCCGAGCCGCCGCGCGGCGTGCGTTTCTTCCCCGGCTTCATCCGCTCGCTCGACTTCGTGCGCGCGCGCACGCCCGACGCCGGCGGTCCGGGCGTCACGTGGGCGCGGCTGCGCGTGCCGCTCGTCGAGGGCGAGCCGGCGAGCCCGTTCGTGCGCCTCGCGACGCTGTGCGACTTCGCGAGCGGCACCGGCAACGCGCTCGACTTCGCGCGCTTCACGTCGATCAACCCCGACCTCTCGCTGCACGTGCTGCGCGAGCCGCGCGGCGAGTGGATCGGCCTCGTCGCGCGCAGCCGCATCGAGCCCGACGGCATCGGCCAGTCGCACGCGACCCTCTTCGACGACGAAGGGCCGGTCGCGCGCGCGCTCGTCTCGCTGCTCGTCGAGCGTCGCCCGGGGGCCTGACCGCGCCGTCCCGGGCCGTTTCGCTAGCCTGCGCCGCGATGGCCGGGCCGCTGCACGTCAAGGACCACTCGATCGAGTCGCTGCGCGAGAGGCTCGCGGAGGCCGGCGAGCGGCCCTACCGGGCCGAGCAGATCGCGGCGTGGCTGTACCGGCGCGGCGTCGAGGACCCGGAGCGGATGACCGATCTCGGCCGCGACCTGCGCGCGCGCCTCGGCCGCGAGTGGCCGCTCGCGGAGCTCGAGGTGGAGCGCGTCGACCGCTCGGCGGACGGCACCGCGAAGGCGGTGCTCGTCGCGCGCGACGGCGCGCGCGTCGAGTCCGTCGTGATCCCCGAGGAGGAGCGCACGACGCTGTGCGTGTCGACCCAGGTCGGCTGCGCGATGGCGTGCAGCTTCTGCGCCACCGGCTTCCTCGGCTTCACGCGCAACCTGCGCGCCGCCGAGATCGTCGACCAGGTGTGCCGGATGCGGGCCTTCGCGCCGGCGGAGCGGCCGATCAGCAACGTCGTCTTCATGGGGATGGGCGAGCCGCTGCTGAACCTGCCGGCGGTCGTCGAGGCGGCGCGGCTCCTCCTGCATCCGAAGGCCTTCGGCTTGGCGCCGCGACGCGTCACGGTGTCGACCGTCGGCATCGTGCCGAAGATCGGCGAGCTGCTCGCGCAGGTGCCGGTGAACCTCGCGGTGTCGCTGCACGCGACCACCGACGCCGTGCGCGACCGCCTCGTGCCGCCCAACCGCCGCTGGCCGCTCGCGGCGCTCCTCGGCGCGCTGCGCGGCGAGCGCGCGATCACGCCGCGACGCCCGGTCTTCTTCGAGTACACGCTGATCGCCGGCGTCAACGACCGGCCCGAGGACGCCGCGCGGCTGCCGGGCCTGCTGCACGGCATCCCGTCGAAGCTGAACCTGATCCCGATGAACCCGCACCCCGACAGCCCGTTCCGGCCGCCCTCCGACGCGGTCGCCGACCGCTTCCTGCGCGAGCTCGCGAGCCGCGGCACGACCGTCACGCTGCGCCGCCCGCGCGGACCGGACATCCACGCCGCCTGCGGCCAGCTCGCGCTGCGGGCGTAGGGCGCCGCTCGACCAGCCGGCCCGCGCGCTTCAAGGCCGGCCGCGGGGCCGCCGAAGACTCGTGCGGGAGGCCTCCGTTGCTGTACGCGGTCGGCGACATCCACGGCGAGAAGGAGCTGCTCGAGCGGCTCCTCGACGCGTTGCCGCTGCGGCCCGACGACCGCTTCGTGTTCATGGGCGACTACGTCGACCGCGGGCCCGATTCGAAGGGCGTCGTCGACCGGCTCCTCGAGCTCGCCGATCGACACGACTGCGTGTTTCTCGCCGGAAACCACGAGTCGATGTTCCTCGACTTCCTCGGCTGGCGCGACGACAGCTACTTCGCCGGCGACGCCTTCCTCGCGAACGGCGGCGACCGCACGCTCGCGAGCTACGGCTACTTCGAGCTCGCCGACCCGCGCCCCGAGAACCTCGTGCTGCCGCAGCGCCACGAGAAGTTCTTCCGCACGCTGAGGCTCTGGCACCTCGAAGGCGACTACCTCTTCGTGCACGCCGGCGTCGGGCGTGAGGTCGCGCGCGAGAGCGACCTGCGCTTCGCGCTGCGCCGCGCGTCGCCCGAGGACCTGCTCTGGGACCGCTCGACGCTCGAAGCGCCGCACGAGCTCGGCGTGACGGTCGTCTACGGACACACGCCGAGCCCCGACTTCGAGGTGCGCTGGAACCCGCCCTTCAGCATCGGCATCGACACCGGCGCCGTCTACGGCGGTCGGCTGACGGCGATCCGGCTGCCCGACGAGACGCTCTTCCAGGTGCCCTGAGGCCGCGGCCCGGGCCGGTCGCCTCCGCTCAGTCGTCCAGCTCGCGCGCGATCGCGTCGCGCAGCGCGTCGAGCGCCGCGGCGCGCAGCTTGCGCTTCGTCGCCGCGTGGGCCTCGTAGTCGATCGCGGTCAGTGCGCTCGCGACCTCGCGGCTGCGCCGCGCGAGCTCGCCCGGCGCGACGACCTCGTCGAGGAAGCCGGCGACGACGGCCTCGTCGGGGCCGTACAGGTCGCCGACCACGGCGCGCTGGAAGTACGCCGGCGCGAGGCGCTGGCGCGCGATCTCGACCGCGAAGAGCGGCAGCGTCAGGCCGATCGCGACCTCGTTCAGGCCGATCCGGAACTCGCCGGCGGCGCCGAGCCGGCGGTCGGCCGACAGCATCAGGAACGCGCCCATCGGATAGGCGTGGCCGGTGCACGCGGTGACGACCGGGAACGGAAACGAGAGCACGCGCTCGGCCAGCGTCGCGCCGAGGCGCAGCATCGTTCGCGTCGGCTCCGGGCCCTGCGGAAACACCTTCAGGTCGAAGCCGGCCGAGAAGATGCCGTCGCGCCCGGTCAGCAGCACGACCGCGCGGTCCGACTCGGCGCGCTCGAAGCGCTCGTGCAGCGTGTCCAGCATCGCGATCGACATCGCGTTCACCTTGCCGTCGTCCATCGTCAGGGTGGCGACGCCGTCGGCGAGCTCGTAGGACACGAGGGAGGACATCGGGTTCTCCGATCTCGGGCGCTCGCCGCCAGCATACATCGGGTAGCTTCGCGGCCCGAGTTCCGACACGGAGGAAAGTCATGACGACCGAGCGCATCCCGCGATTCCTGGCGTTGCTGGCGCTGCTGCTCGCCGCGTCG
>CAZQYK010000211.1:0-5535 GCA_964597285.1 uncultured Spirochaetales bacterium | reverse complement strand
GCGAGCCGGGCTCAGTGCGCGCGCAGCCGGCTCGCCGGCCTGGACCGCATCGCTCAGCCGGTCGCGTCGCGCGCCGACGAGGGCCGTCGCTCCCTCGACTCGCGCTCGCGGCGCTCGGCGCGGCGGTAGAGCGTCTTGCGGTCGATCTTCAGGATCGCGGCCGCGTGCACCTTGTTGCCGCCACAGCGCTTCAGGATCTCCTCGGTGTAGCGGTCCTCGAGCTCCTGGAGGCTCAGCGAGGACTCGGCCGCCGACTCGAGCAGACGCGCCGCCGGGTCGACCTCGGGCTCGCTGCGCGCGTCGTGGCCGCGGAAGTCGTCCGTGTCGAGCACCTCGCCCTCCGACAGCACGAGCGCGCGCTCGATCGCGTTCTCGAGCTCGCGCGCGTTGCCGCGCCAGGTCTGGGCCTGGAGCCAGGCCATGCCGCGCTCGCTGACAGAGCGGGGCCGCTCCGCCGAGTGCTTGCGCAGGAACGCGGCGACGAGCGGCGGCACGTCCTCGGGGCGCTCGCGCAGCGGCGGGATGTGGACCGGGATCACGTTCAGGCGGTAGAAGAGGTCCTCGCGGAAACGCCCGTCCTCGATCGCGTCGCCGAGGTCGCGGTTGGTCGCGGCGATGATGCGGACGTCGACCTTCGTGGTCTCGGCGCCGCCGACCGGCCGCACCTCGCCGTCCTGGAGCACGCGCAGCAGCTTCCCCTGGAGTCCGAGGCTCATGTCGCCGATCTCGTCGAGGAAGAGCGTCCCGCCGCCCGCCTTCTCGAACAGGCCGCGCTTCGCGGCGTGGGCGCCGGTGAATGCGCCGCGCACGTGGCCGAAGAGCTCGCTCTCGAGCAGGCCCTCGGGCAGCGCGGTGCAGTTGATCGGCAGGAAGGGCCGGTCCTTGCGCGCGCCGTGGAAGTGGATCGTGCGGGCGACGACGTCCTTGCCAGTGCCGCTCTCGCCGGTGATCAGCACGCTCGCGCGGCTGTGGGCGATCTTGCGCACCAGCGCGAAGACCTCGCGCATCGCCGGGCTCTCGCCGATCAGGTCGCCGAGCGAGCTCGTGCGGTCGAGCGCGCGGCGCAGCCGGCGGTTCTCCTCCTCGAGCGCGCGATGCTCGAGCGCGCGCTCCACCGCGAGGAGCGCCGCGTCGTTGCCGAACGGCTTCGTGAGGTAGTCGTGGGCGCCGGCGCGCATCGCCTCGACCGCCGACGCGACGCTCGCGAAGGCCGTCATCAGCACGACCGGTGTCTCCGGGCGCACGCGGTGCAGCTCGCCGACGAGCTCGATTCCGCTCTTGCCATTCATGTTCACGTCGGAGAGCACCACGTCGAGCTCGCGCTCGCGGGCGAGGTCGAGCGCCGCCTCGGCGCTCGGCGCGTCGCAGACGCGGTAGCCCGCGTCGCCGAAGAGCTCGCACAGCATCCGGCGCAGCACGTCGTCGTCGTCGACGATCAGCAGCTCGCGGGTCTCGGTCACGGGGTTCCTCCGGGTCTTCGGTCGAGACCTCCCAAAGCATCCCGCATGCCAGCTCCGGGACGCTCTGCAGCGCGCTGCTCGTCCGCAGCTGTTCCACTATGGCGCAAAGTGTGGCGCAAAGGGACAGATAGCTCTTTCGCCTCGACCCGGACTTGCGGGTGGCGCTTCGATCGTGGAACCGTTGGGAGCTGGCCGGACGGCCGGCGCGAGGTCCCGATGCCCCGACGCCCGACACGCGCCCGCCGCCCGAAACAGGCCGTCGACCGCGAGACCGCGCAGGCGATCTTCGAGGCCGCTGCGCTGCTCGTGGTCGTCCTCGACCCCGAGGCGCGGATCGTGCGCTTCAACGCCGCCTGCGAGGACGCGACCGGGTACCGGGCCGCCGAGCTGCTCGGCCAGCCGGTCTGGCGCCTGATCCCGCCCGAGCAGCACGACGAGGTCGGGCGCGTGTTCCGCGAGCTCCTCGAGACGGGCCGTGCGAGCCGGCACGAGAACGACTGGCTCACGAAGGACGGCGGGCAGTGCCAGATCGCGTGGTCGAACACGGTCGTGCGCGACGAGAACGGCAAGATCATCGAGGTGATCGGAACCGGTCTCGACGTGAGCGAGCTCCGCGCGTCGGAGGAGGCGCTCGACCGCAGCGAGTCGCGCCTCGCGGGCATCGTCCACTCGGCGATGGACGCGATCGTGACCGTGAACGAGCGCCAGGAGGTCGTGCTCTTCAATCCCGCCGCCGAGCAGATGTTCGGGCACGCCAGCGCAGACGTGATGGGGAGTCCGCTCGACGTGCTCTTGCCGGCGCGCTTCCGCGACGCGCACCGCGAGCACGTCGGCCGCTTCGCGGCCTCGGGCGAGACGAGCCGGCGCATGGGCCAGCTCGGCCAGGTCTGGGGGATTCGAGCGAGCGGCGAGGAGTTCCCGGTGGAGGCTTCGATCTCGCAGACACACGTGGGCGACGAGGTTCTGCTGACCGTGGTCCTGCGCGACCTGACCGAGCGCCAGCGGCTCGAGCGCCAGCTCCTCCAGGCCCAGGAGCTCGCGTCGGTCGCGACGCTCGTCACCGGCATCGCGCACGACATCGGCACGCCGATGAACGTGATCCTCGGCTACACGGACCTGCTCGGCCGCGCGCTGAAGGACGACAAGAGCCGCGAGCGGCTGCGCATCATCGAGCAGCAGGTCGAGCGGGTGACGCGCCTCGTCCAGACCCTGATGAACTTCGCACGCCCCCAGCGCGAGAGGCCGCAGACGCTGCGCGTCGAGGACTTCGCCGACCGCGCGCTCGCGCTGATCGCCGAGACCGCGCGCAAGCGCCGCATCGCGATCGAGCGCGCCTACGACGAGACCGGGCCGATCCTCGGCGCGGGGGAGCGGCTCGAGCGCGCGCTGCTCGACCTCTTCGTGAACGCCTGCGACGCGATTCCCCAGGGCGGCATCCTGCGCGTCGTGGTCCGGCCCGACGGCGACGGCGTCGAGGTGCGCGTCGAGGACACCGGCACCGGCATCGCGCCCGAGCTCCTCGAGCGGATCTTCGAGCCCTTCTACACGACCAAGCCGCGTGGCCAGGGCACGGGGCTCGGTCTGCTCGTCACGCGCGGCATCGTGCTCGAGCACGGCGGCTCGATCGACGTCGAGAGCGAGGTCGGCGTGGGGACGGCGTTCCGGATCCGGCTCCCGAAGGACGGCGCTGCGGCGCCGGAGGACGCCGGGACGCCGGCCTGAGGCGTCCAGCCCCAGGCCGGGGGGCCCAGGCCGTCGGTCGCTCGACGGCAACGCTTGGCACGCCGGGTGCACTAGAACTCCCCATGCGCTGCGCGCTGATCGTCGACGACGACGCCGCCCACGGACGGATGCTCGTGGACTTCCTGCGCGAGGAGGGCTGGGACGCGTGCGCGACGACCGAGGCGGCCGGCGCGCTGGCGCTGCTGCGCGCGGGGGGCCCGACGCTGGTCGTGAGCGACGTCGTGATGGACGGCCAGGGCGGCTTCGAGCTGCTGCGCGCGATCCGCGCCGACGCGAACCCGGTGCCGGTGATCCTGATGTCGTCGTTCGGGACCGGCGCCACGGCGGAGCAGGCCCACGCCGCCGGCGCGTTCGCGTTCCTGTCGAAGCCCTTCCCGCCCCGCCAGCTGCTCGCACTCGTCGAGCGCGCGCACGAGGGCACACCCGGCTAACGCCCTGCCGCCTTCTCCTGCTCGAGGACGCGCAGCGTGGTCGCGAGCACGGCGTCGGGGTTCAGCGACAGGCTGTCGATGCCGCGCTCGACCAGGAACGCCGCGATCTCCGGGTGGTCGCTCGGTGCCTGGCCGCAGATCCCGATCGGGCGTCCGGCCGCGTGCGCGCGCTCGATCGCGAGCGCGATCAGGTCGAGCACGGCCGGGTCGCGCTCGTCGAAGAGCGCCGCGAGCTCCTCGGAGTCGCGGTCGACGCCGAGCACGAGCTGCGTGAGGTCGTTCGAGCCGATCGAGAAGCCGTCGAACACCTCGGCGAAGTCGGCCGCGCGGATCACGTTGCTCGGGATCTCACACATCACCCAGAGCTCGAGCCCGTGCTCGCCGCGCACGAGGCCGTGGCGCGCGAGCTCGGCGGCCACGCGCCGGCCCTCGTCGGCCGTGCGGCAGAACGGAACCATCAGCTCCATCGGCGTCGGCAGGCCGCGCGCACCGCGCTCGACCTCGTGAACGCGCGTCAGGGCATCCGGGTCGAGTGGTACATCGTGATCCTGATCGTCGTCGAGATCGGGATCATCCTGTACGAGATGCTCGAGCGGAGCGGCTGAGCAGCAGCTCGCGCAGAGCGCGCGGGTCAGACGCCGAACACGAGCTGGACGATCCCGCGCAACACCAGCGCGCCCGTCACCGCGACCAGGACCAGGCCCCAGTCGGAGTGAGGGATCGGATCGAATTTCACGACGCGACCATCCAGCGGAGCACCCACAGCGCGCACAGCCCGAGCGCCGCCGCGTAGCCGAGGGCGCAGGAGGCGAGACCGACGAAGAGCGTCCACTCCGGCGCCGAGAGCCGCTCGCTCGCACGGTCCTGCGACGGCGGCGGCGCCTCGCGCGCGCCGGGCGGCGGACTCTCGACGAGGAGCAAGCGCTAGGCCGAAGCCGCCGCGATCTGGCGCGGCTGCCGGATCGCCGCGAGCGTCTCGCCGACCTTTTCGGGGGACACCTCGCTCCGCCGCGATCCCGTCTCGCGCCGCGCCTCGCGCGCGACGTCGGCGAGCGAGATCACTCCGAGGAGCTGGCCGGCGTCGTCGACGACCGGCAGGCGGTGGATCTGGGCCTCCCGCATCGTCGCCTCGGCCGTCGCGATGTCGTCGGTCGCCCGACAAGTATGGACCCCGGTGGACATCACGTCCCCCGCGCGGATCGCCGCGAGCGCCTCGCCGCGCGTGTAGGCCGCCATGCACGCGTCGCGGTCGGTCACGACGCCGACGACGCGCCGCTCCGGCCCCTCCGTGACGGGCACGAAGCCACAGTCGCGCTCCCACATGATGCGGGCCGCCTCATCGAGCGAGCCGTCCGGAGCGCAGCTGCTCACCTGCTTGGTCATGAGCTGTTCGATCTTCATCGAGGGCACCTCCTTCTCGCGTTCGTGAGCAAGACCCGTGCCAGCGGGTTGGCCGCACCGGGGCCGGCGCTTCCGAACGAGCGCTGGCCATGCGCCCCTCTAGACTCTCGCGACGTGACGACGCGGATCCTGCTCGTGGACGACCAGCGGATGGTGCGCGAGGGTCTGCGCGCGGTCCTCGAGCAGGGCGGGGGCTTCGAGGTGGTCGCCGAGGCGAACCTCGAGCGCCGGCGCGCGCGCGGCGTGCCTCGCCCGGCTCGACGGGGCCTCGATCCGCCTGGTCCACGCGCTGGAGTTCCCGCTGGTGTTGCCGTCCGACGTCCCGGTGCCGTCGAACGTATGGGACGACGTGCGTCGCGGGGCCCGCGATCGTCTCGAGCAGGCCCGCAAGGCCCTCGAGGCCCGGGGCGTGCCGAGCGTCACGGCCGAGCTCTCCGAGGTCATGGGTGCCGTGCGTGCGATCGTCGACGCGGCGGACGCACACCGCGCCGACCTCGTCG